>JBLFXU010000029.1:0-15780 GCA_047609575.1 Bacteroidia bacterium
ATGGCCGCCACAAAAACCGCCGCCAAACCTAAGACTGGAGCGGCGAGAAACAAAGCGCCGGTGAAAAAGAAAGCTGTAGCAGGCAAAAAAGCCCCTGCCAGGAAAAGAGCAGCGGCGAAAAAAGCAGCACCGGCTAAAAAAGGAGCTTCAGCCGGTAAAGAGGCTGCAGCCAGTAGAGCAGCATCCACGGCAAAGAGAGCACCAGCCCAAAGGAAGGTCGTCGCTGTCCAGCCTGCGGCTGCCGCTAAAAAGCCCGCTCATAAACGCGCCGAACAACCCCTGATGGCGGCACTTAAGGCTGAGCATCGTCATATGGCGTCTGTGATGCAGCTGTTCGCCGAGCACCTCAATACCATCGAGAAAGGCGAGTTGGTCGACACGCACGTGGTGTATGAGGCTATGGATTACATGGTCACCTGGCCGGATCGCTTCCATCACCCGCGGGAAGACCTGATTTACGCCCGGGTTGCTGAGCTCGATGGCAACATTGGCGATGAGGTGGATACCCTGCAGCGCGATCATGACAAGACCGCCCAACAAGGTAGCGCCTTACTGGAGAGCATCCAGCGTTGGCGCAACGGTGAACTTCCCGGTGAAGAGTTGGTGCAGATCGGCCGTGACTACATTGCCCATATTCACGAGCATATGAATCTTGAAGAAAAAGTTGTTTTTCCACATATAGAGTCGGTGTTGTCCAATCAGGATTGGCGTGAACTTGCTGAGGACGATCAGTTACAGGCAGTGACCAAGTCGGTATTCGGCCCGCAGGTACAGCGCGAATACCGCAACCTGTCACGTAAGCTGAGGCTGCGCGTGCGGCGAGGTGTTGAACGTGGCGCCCTGATGGAATGGATAGGACTGGAATCCTTGATGGAATCGCTGGAAGTGGTATCGATGGCTGCTGAGTCAGCGCGTGACGCCACCGGTGAGCACCTGCGCACGGCGCTGTCGGACTCATGGGATATCTTCTTTGAGGCGCCTGCTCGAGCTCCTCTGCGACTGGCAGCGAACAACACTCGAGTCACCTTGCGGATACTCTCAGAGTTGGTCAGGGTTTCTGGGGAGACTGTGACTGATCTGACAAAGGTTAACCAAGAACGACAGGATCGGATGCGTCTGCTAAATCGGTCAAACTGACGGGCTCGGTGTCTGCTGGGCGCTCACGTTTTACTTCAGTATCTCGAAACTGCAGTTGCGCGAGGCGGGCGTAGAGGTCACATTCTTCCAATAACTCTTCATGGGTGCCGGTTGCGACCAGCTTGCCGCCATCTATGACCGCAATCTTGTCGGCGTGTAGAATCGTCGACAGGCGGTGCGCGATGATGACCGTGGTACGGTTGTGCATGAGTTCCTCCAGTGCAAGCTGGACCTGGTGTTCACTTTCAGTATCCAGCGCACTGGTCGCTTCATCCAACAGCAGGACTTTCGGGTCATTGAGAATTGCCCTGGCCAGTGCAATTCGCTGGCGCTGTCCACCGGAAAGCCTCACACCCTGCTCACCAAGGTGGCTTTGATAGCCTTCCGGCAGCGCTGTGATGAAGTCATGGGCGTGGGCCGCGCGCGCCGCGGCCTCGATTTCCTGATCGCTTGCATCGAGCTTGCCGTAGGCAATGTTATAGCGAACATCTCCGGTAAAAAGTGCCGGTTGCTGCGGCACCAGTGCAATATGCTCGCGCAGGTCCAGCAGTGTAAGGTCGCGGATGTCCACGCCATCCAATAGCACGCGGCCTTGTTGTGGGTCGTAAAAACGCTGTAGCAATTCGAATACCGTGGACTTACCCGCGCCGGAAGGGCCTACCAATGCGAGGCTTTTTCCTGCGGGTATATTCAGCGAAAACTCATCGAGCGCCTTGAGGTTGAGGCGTGTGGGATAGGCGAAAGATACCGCGTCCATACGCAGTTCAGAACGCTCAAAGTGCGGCGCACTTGCCGGCTCCGGCGGATCGCAGATCAGGCTTGGCGTTTCGATTAATTCCACCAGTCGATCTGCGGCGCCCGCTGCTCGCATTACCTCACCCCATACTTCTGAAATAGTGGCAAAGCCCATGCCCACCATCACAGCGTAAAAGACAAAGGCTCCGAGCTCACCGCCGGTCATACGCCCGGTAATAACATCCTGACCGCCAGACCAGAGCATGCTCGACATACCTACGAATAGCATCAAACTAGCACCGCAAACCAGCAGCGCGCGCTGGCGAATACGTCGCCGCGCAATATCGAAGGCCAGTTCAACTTCCTTGTCGAAAGCACTAGTTTCAAACTGTTCCCGCGTATAGCTCTGCACAACTCGAATATGCTGTATGACTTCACCGGCGTAGCTGCCCACGCTGGCAATGCTCTCCTGACTCTCGTTGGCAAGGGTGCGCACACGTCTACCGAAAAACAGGATCGGTAATAGTATGAGCGGAACGCCGACGGCTATGATCAGGCTGAGCTTGAGGTTAGTGAAAAACATCAGTATCAGCGCACCGGTGGTCGTCAGTATGGAGCGCAGTGCCATACTGAAGGAGGAGCCAATGATGGTTTGCAGTAGAGTAGTATCGGTTGTTAGACGAGACATGATTTCGCCGGAGCGGTTTGATTCGAAGTAGCCTGGATGCAGGCGTACGACGTTTTCGAAAACGGCCGTGCGGATATCTGCACTGACCCGCTCTCCCAGCCAGGACACCAGGTAAAATCGAACAAAGGTACCGACCGACATAGCCGCTCCAATCATCACCATAAGGTTGATGGCCTGCCGCAGGTCTTCCTCCGTGCCGCCGCCAAATCCCTGGTCGATCAATACCTGCAGACCCCGGCCCAGAAACAGTGTGGAACCTGCGGTAAAAATCAGCGCAAAACCTGCGGCCACCATCCGCGCCTTGTACTGCATGAGATAACCCAGCACGGGTGCAAGTGAACGGATTCCCTTTTTTGAAGAGCGGGGTGACATGTTTTAGCGAGTGTCCTTTGGGTGTGGCAATGAGGCGATCAGCGCTTGTGGCTCTACAGATTTTACCACTGGCCGGTTCCTTGCCCGCTGCGCCCGCGAGCTATCCTTAACGTGCTAGTGTAATTGCTCTGACCGGCGATTGGTATCGGACACATAGAGTGAGCACAATACAGATGGGTAACAGGTTTCAGGACAAAGTCGTTATTGTCACCGGCGGTAGCCGTGGCCTTGGTCGCGCCATTTCTCTGGGTTTTGCAGCGCAGGGCGCCAAGGTTGTGGTGGCCAGCCGCAAACTGGAAAGCTGTCAGGCAGTGGTGAATGAGATAGCAGCCGCTGGCGGCACGGCCGTTGCCCAGGCTACTCATGTGGGCAAGCTTGAAGACCTTGATGCGCTGATAGAAGCCAGCTATGAGGCTTTCGGGCGCGTGGACATTCTGGTGAATAACGCGGGCATCAACGTGGCTTTTGGCCTGTTAACGGATGTGACCCCCACAGCCTTCGACAAAATGATCGATGTAAACCTCAAGGGTGCCTGGTATCTCTCTTCACGCATTGCCCCCCGTATGGGTGAGGACGGCGGCGGATGCATCATCAACTTCCTTTCTGTGGCCGCACTTTCTACCCCAGCTTTTGCTGGCATATACGCAGCCACCAAGGCAGGCCTGAAAGCCCTGACCGAAGTGATGGCCCAGGAGTGGGCCGACTGGAATATTCGTGTGAACGCGATAGCGCCGGGCAGCTATCACTCGGATCTCACCGATGGCGCGATGGCATCGATCCCCGGTTATGCCGAAGGCATGGTGGCAGCTGCCTTGATTCCGCGGGTGGCGGAAACGGAGGAGATTCTGAATCCGGTGTTTTATCTGGCGGAAGAATCGTTTACCACAGGGATTACCTTGGTGGCGGATGGGGGGTTGATGGCGAAGCGTTAATGCGCCATTGCCTATCATTTGACCGGCTGTAGCATTGCTTGCCGGTACCGGGCCGTTTTTTCCTTGCTACGTAGGGCTTGTTCGGTCCTTCGTGATGAGTCTGCCTAGATACACACCCAGCTCGAACAACAGCCACATCGGCAATGCTAGCAGCGACTGCGAAATCACATCCGGCGGCGTCAGCAACATACCAAACACAAAACACCCAACGACAATGTACGGGCGCTTTGCCGCCAATGCGTCGGGGGTAGTGGCGCCGGACCAGATCAGCAGGATGGCGACTATAGGAATTTCGAACGCCAGTCCAAAGGCAAAGAACAGCTTCAGCACGAAGTTCAGGTAGCTATTGATGTCCGTCATGATGGCGATGTCATCGGGTGCTACGCTGGTGAAAAAGGCGAAGATCAGCGGGAATACTGCGAAGTAGGCGAATGCCGCGCCCAGATAGAACAACATCACACTTGAGCCAAGCAGGGGAATCGCCAGGCGTTTCTCATGGCGGTACATGCCCGGCGCGATAAAACTCCACACCTGGTAGAGCAAGTAAGGCATCGCGGCAAAGAGTGCGGTAAACAGTGTTAGTTTGAAAGGCGTCAAAAAGGGCGACGCAACTTCTGTGGCGATCATGGTTGCGCCCGCCGGGAGAAGGGCGCGCAATGGTTCAGAAACGAAGGAATAGATATCGTTGGCGAAGGGGAACAGGCACAGAAATATCACAAGCACAACGAGCAGTGCGCGTAACAGCCGGTCGCGCAGCTCGGTAAGGTGCTGCACCAGTGGCATTGGCTGGTCGCTGGTATCTTCGTCGCTCATTCGGGGTTCTTGGGTGCTTCGGGTTTTGCCGGGGATTCCGCTTTGGTGATGTCAGCAAGTGTCTCTGTGATTGGCTCAGTGATAGCAGAGGTGGTCTCTTTGAGTTCCTGGCTGATGGCCTGCGTGTCCTGTTTCAATTGTTCGCCGGTTTTTTTTAATTCCTGCATCACGCCATCGTTGTGCAATTCTTGCTGTACTTCCGCCTTGATATCATTGAAGCCACGGCGAATACGGTTCAGCCACATGCTTGCTGTGCGCACGGTTGCTGGCAGGCGCTCTGGGCCAATGACCAGCAGAGCAACAATGCCGATGATGATGAGTTCGGCGAAGCCTATATCGAACATGCGGCGTTACTTGTCTGTATCCTTGCCATGGTCTGGCTCGTCCTGTTCACTGTCGTCGGTGGCCGCTGCGTCGTCGTCGGTCATGCTGCTACGAAAGCCCTTCACCGCGCTGCCCAGGTCGCTGCCCAGAGTGCGTAGGCGCTTGGTGCCAAACAACATCACCACGATGGCCAAAACGATGAGTAATTGCCAGATGCTGATTCCGCCGATTCCCATGATGTACTCCTGTTGCATGTATTAGTTGGAAACTACTGATTAGACCTTCGGTTTTTCCTAAAGTGCACGGTTAGGTGCTTTCACCTTTGGTCCGATCAATGCTACACGTGGATGCCACTTCTATGAGGCAATCCAGATTGTGTTACTTACTGCGCGATGCCTTCTCGTCCAGCCCGGAAACACCCAAACGTTGCTGCAGACACAGCATCACGTCTTCCATATGCATATCCAGGTGTGACAACATGACCATGTTATGAAACAGTAAGTCGGCTACCTCGCCGATTAGTGCTTGCTCGTCGCCACCTGCGTCTACGTCCTTGGCGGCGAGAATCACCTCCGTGGCTTCCTCGCCTATTTTTTCCAGAATCTTGTTCAGCCCCTTATGGTGCAGGCTGGCGACATAGGACGAGTCCGGGTCGGCGCCTTTGCGCTGGTCCAATGTTGCGGACAGTTGTTCTAGTACGTCACTCATGTCAATTTCCGTAAATGTCCTCAGGGGACTTGATGACCTCATCGGTCACTGCCCAGCGTCCATCTTCATAGCGCTGGAAAAAGCAGCTTCTGCGACCTGTGTGACAGGCAATGCCGCCCACTTGTTCCACCTTCATCAGAACGGTGTCGGCGTCGCAATCTATGCGCAATTCTTTCAATTGCTGCACGTGGCCGGAATCCTCGCCTTTGCGCCACAGGGCCTGCCGCGAACGCGACCAGTAGATTGCGCGCCCTTCATTCAGGGTCAGTGTCAGTGCGTCGCTGTTCATCCAGGCAAGCATCAGCACTTCGCCGGACTGCCAATCCTGGGCGATGGCGGGTACGAGACCGTCCTCGTTCCATTTGATGTCCTGTAAAAGTGCGCTGGAATCAGTCATTACATCACGTCCATTTCACTGCACATTATGGCACAGAGCGTCGGTTCGCACCTATGTTCAGTCGCCACGGGGCCAGAGAAGTGTGACGCCGATAGCACCTAGCACCCAGCTGGCCAGGGGAATCTCGGTGAGATAGGCGAAAGCGTCGGGAATAGCCAGCGCCGCGCCTGCCAGGCAGGCGAGTCCGGCGAGGAGGTTGCGCCGCTGAAGCTTGTTGCGGCGTGCGCGCTCAGCCTTCTCTTGCTGCAGCTGCGCCTGGCGCTGCGCAGCGGAGCTCTGGGTGCGTACATGTTGCAGGTTCTCAAGCAGCACATCGGGCAGTTGCGGCAACTGCTCCAGCCATGAGGGCGCGTGACGCTGCAGGCGTTTGAAAACGGACTGAGGAGAGTATCGGTCCTGCACCCATTCCTCCAGAAATGGCTGTGCGGTATCCCAGAGATTCAGCTCAGGGTACAGCTGGCGTCCCAGCCCCTCGATATTGAGCATGGTTTTTTGCAACAGGACCAGCGATGGCTGGATCTCCATGTCAAAGCGAGCCGCGGTCTGGAACAGGTACACGAGCAGTAGGCCGAAAGAGATTTCACTAATAGGCTTTTCGAACACCGGCTCACACACTGCGCGCATTGCCGATTCGAAATCCTGCACGCGTGTATCTGCAGGCACCCAGCCGCATTCAACATGCAGCTCAGCGACTTCGCGGTAATCGCGGCGGAACACACCAAGCAGGTTGCGGCCCAGGTAGTACTGGTCTTCCTCACTGAGACTGCCAACGATGGCGCAGTCCACTGCAATATAGGTGGGGTCTGCCGGGTCCGAGGCGTCGACAAAAATATTGCCCGGATGCATGTCAGCATGGAAAAAGCTGTCGCGAAACACTTGCGTGAAGAAAATCTCTACACCACGCTCTGCCAGCAGTTTCAGATCTGTGCCTTTGGCGCGCAATGTTTCCATGTCGGTGACAGGAATGCCGTTGATCTTCTCCATTGTCAGTACAGTGCGGCAGCTGAAGTCCCAATAGATTTTGGGGATATAGACGAGTTTGCTGTCTTCGAAATTGCGCCTTAACTGACTGCCATTGGCAGCTTCCCGGCCCAGGTCTAACTCATCCAGTATGACCAGCTCATAGTCGGCGACGACTTCTACCGGGCGCAGGCGTTTGCCCTGGGGCACATACTTTGCCACTAGTTTGGCCAGCGTAAACATGAGAGCAATGTCTTGCCGGATAGTCTTTTCAATATCCGGGCGCACGACTTTTACGACAACAGCTTCCCCAGTGGGTAGTGTCGCCTCGTGCACCTGGGCCACCGAGGCGGACGCCATTGGCGTGGCTTCGAAGTCTGCAAACAGTTCGCTGACCGGCTTGCCCAGTGAGTCTTCGATAATTGCGATGGACTGTTCCTGCGGAAAAGGCGGAACGTCGTCCTGCAGGTGTGCCAGTTCGTCGGCGATGTCATCGGGCAATAGGTCGCGCCGTGTAGAGAGCATCTGCCCAAATTTTATAAACACCGGCCCGAGTTCTTCCAGGGCACGACGCAGGCGCTCGCCGCGTGACATATCTGGCACTGCGTGTAGATGCCAGGGCCCCATGGCGAGGGCAAAACGAGGCAGGGACGAGAGGCGTTCCTGGTCTACGAACTCATCAAGCCGATAGCGACCGACAGTGCGCAGAATTTTAAGTAGCCGTGTAACGCGGGACACGAATCAGCTCTCCTGGTCAGTAATACGCTTGCTTATGCGCTTGGCGCGTGACGCCAGACGATCCACGCGCTGCTCAAGCTCGCGCACGTCGGCGTAGAAATCTTCCAGCTCCAGACGCGGGGGCGTGAGTCGAGCCTCCTCGTGGATAAACTCATGCAGTTGTCGGGTCAGGCTTTTCGAGGCCTGTTGGCCCCAGCTGAAACCGTGGCGTAACACTTGGGCCAACTGATGGCCGACCACATCACCGAGCGTCGACACCAGTGGCGCTTCCCAGTCTATATCTACGGCGACGAGTACTTTTTGCAATTCAATCAGGGGCGCGCTGTCCCCTTGTAGTTCCAGCCCACCGTTGATCAGTGTTGCGGTGGGATCAGCTGACGCTGCAAGCTCTGTGAAATCTGAAGCTTCGCCCTTCACGCTGGTGGTGACGTCACCATCATGAGTTCCGGCGAGTCGTACACCGTGTGCCGAAGGGTGCAAGAACACTTCCAGTTCGGGTGCGGTGCAGTGCAGTGCAAAAACACAGTCGTCCAGGGCTTCCAGCTGCGCTAGGCTTTGCGGCGAGAGCGCCAGCGCACGGTTTACTCCCGCTTCCAGCGCAGCGAGTGCCGCAGTATGCAGCGTTGGATCCAGGCCGTGGCTCATGTCAGGCCTTAAAGCCACGGTGCAGTGCGACGATGCCGCCAGTCATGTTGTGGTAATCGCAGCGCGTGAAGCCAGCATCTTCCATCATATCTTTGAGGGTGTCCTGGTCGGGGTGCATGCGGATGGACTCTGCCAAATACTGGTAGCTTTCGCTGTCGTTCGCCACCAGGCGGCCGATGGCGGGAATGATGTTAAAGGAGTAGGCATCGTAGGCGCGACTCAGCAAATCGTTCTTGGGTTTGGAGAACTCCAACACCAGCAGACGGCCGCCGGGCTTCAGCACGCGCAGCATGGAGCGCAGCGCCAGATCCTTGTCGGTGACATTGCGCAGCCCAAACGCGATGGTAATGCAATCGAAGCTCTCATCGGGGAACGGCAGGAACTGGGCATCCGCCTGCACAAATTCAATGTTACCCAAGTAGCCGTGATCCAGCAGTTTGTCGCGGCCGACCTGCAGCATGGAATCATTGATGTCTGCCAGTACAACCTGGCCTTCGTCGCCAACGATCTTGGAGAATTGTGCAGCCAGATCACCGGTGCCCCCGGCGATGTCCAGCACGCTGTTGCCCTTGCGCACACCGCTCAGTTCAATGGTGAACCGCTTCCATAGCCGGTGGACGCCAGCGGACATGAGGTCGTTCATCAGGTCGTATTGGGCGGCCACGGAGTGAAACACGCCCGCTACCATGCTGGCCTTGTCTTCTTTGGGCACGTCCTTGTAACCGAAGTGCGTAGTGTCCTTTTCGCTCATGGCGTTGGTGGCCTTGATTAGGTGTAGTTGTTCATTATAGCTGGATGTGGGAGTGGGGTCAGGGTGCAATGGCACATCGGGTCAGGGTGTGTTGTGAGTGGCTAAATGAGGAGCTAAGTGGGGTCGGGAAGCATGGCGGGCCGGGTGAGTGGCATTGGGTTTGAGGGGAAATAGCTGGCCATTCGAGAAGCTTGCAAGAGGACTATGTGGGGCAAAAAAGACTATAAGTTCAACACCTGCACATCCGGGTCGCGATTCTCGCCGGCTTGCGCCATTCGATCAATATACCGTTGCCACTTGTGCTCCTGTTCCATGCACAGCTCGTAGAGATAGTTCCAGGAGAATAGCCCCGTATCGTGGCCGTCATCAAAAATCAGTTTTAGCGCGTAATTGCCTACCGGTTCAATGCCGGCAATGGAGACATTTTTTTTGCCGATCTGCAGAACTTCCTGCCCCGGTCCGTGACCCATCACCTCTGCAGAGGGAGAGTGCACCCGCAGATACTCACAACTCAATGAGTACGCTTCGTCGTCCGGGTAGGTGAGCTCCAGCGTGCGAGACTGTTTGTGCAGGTCGATACCGATTGGGCGTGGGATGTCTGTCATAGTGGCGCTTGTCGATTCAGAGGTCGATTCAGAGGATGAAGCGAGACAGATCTTCATCTGAGCTCAGTTCTTTCAGTTGACTATCCACGTACGCAGCATCAACGCGCAGTGCGTCATCAGAGAGTCCCGCATCGGCCGCGTCAAAGGAGATTTTCTCCAGCAGGCGCTCCATTACCGTGTGCAATCGGCGTGCGCCAATATTCTCGGTCTTTTCGTTAACTTGCCAGGCGGTTTCGGCAATACGGCGCAAACCGTCCTCGCTAAAGCTGACTTCCAGCCCCTCTGTGCCCAATAATGCCTGGTACTGCTCCGTCAATGAGGCGTCCGGCTCAGTCAGGATACGTTCGAAGTCTTCCGGCGTCAGAGCATTCAATTCAACACGAATTGGCAGGCGACCCTGCAACTCGGGAATCAGGTCGGAAGGCCTGGCCATATGGAATGCGCCCGAGGCAATAAACAGGATGTGATCCGTTTTTATCATGCCGTGTTTGGTAGTGACGGTAGAGCCTTCGATCAATGGCAGCAGGTCCCGTTGTACGCCTTCGCGCGAGATATCCGCGCCAGCACCTTCGGAGCGCTTGGCAACCTTGTCGAGTTCATCGATAAACACAATGCCATTTTGCTCAGCGGCTGCTACCGCCTTTTGTTTCAGCTCCTCCTCGTTAACCATTTTTGCCGCTTCATCATCTATAAGCGCCTCGAGGGCGGCCTTGATCGGCATTTTCCGGCTCTTGCTCTGCTGCCGGCCCATGTTGGAGAACATACTCTGGAGCTGGTTGGTCATTTCCTCCATGCCCGGCGGTGCCATGATCTCCATGGTTGGCGCGCTGGCGCTGGTCTCGACTTCAATTTCCTTGTCGTCCAGGTCGCCCTCGCGCAGCTTTTTGCGCAGCAGTTGGCGGGCGCTGGAGGAGGTGTTCGCTTCGGTATCGCGCGCCGCGGGCAGCAGGATATCCAGAATGCGTTCCTCGGCAGCTTCCTCGGCGCGAAAACGCACACGAGTCATCTCCTGCTCGCGGTACATTTTTATCGCCACATCAACCAGATCGCGCACGATGGATTCGACATCGCGACCAACATACCCCACCTCGGTGAATTTGGTAGCTTCCACTTTGACAAAGGGCGCGTTGGCCAGCTTGGCCAGGCGGCGGGCTATTTCGGTTTTACCCACACCGGTGGGCCCGATCATCAGGATATTCTTGGGAGTGATCTCTGCGCGCAGCTCTTCGGGTAGTTGCATACGGCGCCAGCGGTTGCGCAGGGCGATGGCCACGGCGCGCTTGGCGTCGTCCTGGCCAATGATGTGCTTGTCTAGCTCGTGCACGATCTCCCGGGGGGTCATGTTGGACATACAGCTAATAATCCAGTTGTTCTATGGTTTGGTTGTGGTTGGTGTAGATGCAGATGTCGCCTGCAATACCCAGGCCTTTTTCGACAATACTGCGTGCATCCAGCTCGGTATTGTCCAGCAGGGCGCGCGCCGCAGACTGGGCGAAGGGTCCGCCGGAGCCGATAGCGATCAGGTTGTCTTCGGGCTCAATGACATCGCCGTTACCGGTGATGACTAGAGAGGTGTTTTTGTCGGCGACAGCCAGTAATGCCTCAAGTCGGCGCAATGCGCGTTCTGTGCGCCAGGCCTTGGCAAGCTCTACGGCGGCGCGCACGAGGTGACCCTGATGCTTCTCCAGCTGTGCCTCGAATAACTCGAACAGGGTGAAGGCATCAGCGGTACCGCCAGCAAAGCCAGCCAGTACCTGCTCCTTATAAAGGCGCCGCACTTTGCGGGCATTACCTTTCATTACGGTATTGCCCATGGATACTTGTCCGTCACCGCCAATAACAACGCTATTGCCGCGGCGAACGGAAAGAATGGTGGTACCTCGATACTGCTCCAACGTGAAACTCCTGTTCATGCCGCTCGGTTGTGGCGGGCGCATCTGGCTGATATGGGGGGGATGTCAGGTAATTCAAGGCCTGGCGGGTCTTGCTGCGTGATTTATTCCTGGCCGCGCTTTAGCATCAAGGTGTCTATGTCCTGCCCGGCGGTCAGGGCCCGGGCCCGGGAGGCATCCTCACGGGTTTCAAACGGCCCAATGTAAACCCGGTTCCAGCGACCGTTGTCGGTTTCGCTTTCCGCAATAGTGGGCTCCAGTCCAAGCAGGATGAGCTGTGCACGGCGCCTGTCTGCGTCCTCGCGCAGGCGAAAGGAGCCAGCCTGCAGCAGGTAGCGTTCACTAGCCGGATTGCGCACGTCGGCAGCCGGGTCCACCGTCGGGGGCATAGCCTCTACGTCGAGTGTCTGTTCAGGCAGCATGGTGTAAAACTCAAAGCGAGGTCTGTCAGTCGCCTCGTCCGCCTGCGTCTGTGCCGCTGCAGCAGGTTGAGGGTTGCCTTTCGGCGGCAAGGTGGTGAGATAGGCCAGGAAGCATAGAAAGACACCGCTCAGTAGACCTGCAACAAAGATGCGCAGCCCCCCGGTAGGCGATGATTTCTTCGTGCTACCTTTGCGTTGAACAGGCGCTTTGGGCCTCTTTGCGGGGCTCTTGCGTTGCTTGGCGTAGTCTTTCGCCACGGCTTACATTGCATCCGGGGCAGATACGCCCAGCAGCTCAAGTCCATTGCGTATGACCTGTCCTACGGCTTCGGACAGTGCGATGCGCGCGTTGCGCACAGCAGCGTTCTCTACCAGCATTTTGTGGCCGTTGTACCAGGCGTGAAAGTCCCCCGCCAGATCACGCAGATAGGTCGCCACGGTGTGCGGTTCCAGATCGCGCGCCGCCGCTGCGACGACCTCAGGGTAGCGGTCCAGCCTGCGTAAAAGAGCCTTTTCGTGGTCTTCGGCCAGATGGTCCAATTGTTCGATAGCCTGTTCGGCATTCCATTCCCAGCCCAGTTCTGAGAGTTTGCGCATGACGCTGCGGGTGCGGGCGTGGGCATACTGTATATAGTACACAGGGTTGTCGTTGCTCTGCGACATGGCAAGGTCAATATCAAAGGTGAGCTGTGAGCTTGGCGCACGTGCTACCAGGAAGTAGCGCGTGGCGTCCCGGCCCACTTCGTCGATGAGGTCGCGCAGGGTGATATAGCTGCCCGCTCGCTTGGACAGTTTCACCTCCTGGCCCTCACGCATCACCGTCACCATCTGGTGCAGCACATAGTCTGGCCATCCTTCCGGTATGTCCTGGCCCAGCGCCTGCAAGCCCGCGCGGACCCGCGTTACTGTGCTGTGATGATCGGCACCCTGTTCGTTAATGACCCGTTCGAATCCGCGCTGCCACTTGTTCAGGTGATAGGCAACGTCGGGCAGGAAGTAGGTATAGCCGCCGTCGCGCTTGCGCATGACGCGGTCTTTGTCATCGCCAAAGTCAGTTGTGCGCAGCCACAGCGCATCATCTTTTTCGTAACAGTAGCCGCTATCAACCAGGCGCTGGACGGTCTTTTCTACGTCGCCTTGCTCATAGAGAGACGACTCCAAAAAATACAGGTCGAAGTGCACGGCAAAGGCCTTCAAGTCCAGATCCTGTTCCCGACGTAAGTAGGCCACGGCAAATTCGCGAATTGCTTCCAGGTCTTTGGCGTCACCCTTGCCCTCAACTTGCCGGTCTTGTGCGGCCACCGTGTCACAGCGCAGGTAGGCAGTTGCCAGATCTGCAATGTACTCACCCCGGTAGCCGTCTTCCGGCCAGCCTGCATCCTCAGGGCTCATGCCCTCGCAGCGGGCTTGTACAGACAGGGCCAAGTTCTGGATTTGCGCACCCGCATCGTTGTAATAGAACTCGCTGTCGACGTTCCAGCCAGTGGCTGCCAGTAACCTGCATAAACTGTCGCCCACAGCGGCGCCACGACCGTGCCCAACATGTAAAGGCCCTGTTGGGTTGGCAGAGACAAACTCCACCTGCACTTTGCGTCCGGCGCCGGCATCGTTTTTGCCAAAGCGCTCGCCTTGTTCGAGGATATTACGCACAACCGCCTGCGCGCTGCTGGCGGTAAGAAAGAAATTGATGAACCCCGGGCCGGCAATTTCTGTGCGTGCCACCAGTTTACTGTCAGGTAGCGCCGCGCAGATCAGGTCCGCCAGATCGCGGGGCTTCTGCCCGGCCGCCTTGGCCAGTGTGAGGGCAATATTGGTCGCCAGATCGCCGTGACTTTTGTCGCGCGTGCGGTCCAATTGCACCTTGGGCGCGATATCCCGGGGCAATACTTCCTTCTCTACCAACGCATCCAGGGCCTGTTGGATCAGCTGGGACAGTTCTTCCTTCATGATGTGGCGAGTACCTGATTAGCGTTTACTGACCGCAGCATGCCTGTCGGTCGGCCCCGCGGAGGATTGTGTCTGCGGGGGCCATATTATCCTGATATACACCGGGCATGGCTAGAAGCGTGCTGCGGCTCGGGGCAATTAGTCGGTCCTATTAACCTGGCCGATTAATCGAACCAAGTTGTCGACCCAAGTAATCGACTCAAGTAATCGGTCCAAGTATTCGGTGCAGCTTAGAAAATGTCCTGGGGATCGATGTCGATAGACCAATTGAGGCCGTGTTTGATGGGGAGTGTTTGGGCTGCTGCAACCAGCAATGCAGCGCAGGCCTGGGCTGCGGGCCGCGAAGGTGCGGTTAGCAGCAGCTGGCAGCGGTACCGGCCCGCCCGCCGCTGCATGGGCGAGGGCAGGGGCCCGATCAGTTGGGCGCCGGCCGGTAGCGTGTGTTGGGTGTTGTTGCGTAGCTGCTGTAGAAAGTCCTCACCAAAGCGAGCATCGGGGCAATCTGTGCGAAGTACCAGCAATTGTCCAGCCGGAGGCATGCCACTGGCTTGACGCTGCAGCAGCAGATTGCGCGCATGGCTGGCGTAGTTACTGTGCAGCAAAGCCTGCACCGAGGGGTGATCCGGGTAGTGCGTCTGCAAGAGCACCGTACCTTGAATCTGTGCCCGTCCGGCGCGACCAGCCACCTGGGTTAACAGCTGGGCCATGCGCTCTTCGCCGCGAAAATCGGCACTGAACAGCATGGCGTCGGTGTCGATTACGGCGACGAGGCTTACCCTGGGGAAGTGATGACCCTTGGTGAGCATCTGTGTGCCCAGCAGCACGCACGGCTCACCACGATTGATTTCGTCTACGAGTTCGGCCATAGCGTCCCGGCCCTGCATTGAGTCACTGTCGACCCGGTATATGGGCCAGCCAGGGAATCTTCTCCTAAGGAAATCGTCGGTCTGCTCTGTGCCAAGCCCCGCCGCCATCAACGCGGGGCTGTGGCAGTTTGGGCACTGTTGCGGCAGACCTTTACCGGCGCCGCAGTGATGACAGCGCAGTAGTCGTCGACGCCGGTGTACGGTGAGTCGGGCATCGCAGGCCGAGCACTCAGCGAGCCAACCGCAATCGTGACATTGCAGCGAGGGTGCGTAGCCGCGCCGGTTCAGGAACAGCAGTACCTGCTCTCCCACCTGCAGACGTTCTTCAATGGCAGTCTCCAGCGCCGCCGATAGCCCGGCTTGTAATGGTTTCTTGCGTACATCTTGCACCGTGATGGTGGGCAGCTTACTGCCGCCGGCTCGTTGGTCCAGGCGGTGATGCTGATAGCGACCCAATTGGACGTTGTGAATGCTTTCCAGTGAAGGGGTGGCGCTGCCCAGCAGTACCGGACACCGTTGCAGTTGGGCGCGCTTGATGGCCACGTCGCGGGCGGAGTAGCGAAAGCCATCCTGCTGTTTATAGGAGCCGTCGTGTTCTTCATCGACAATCAGCAGCCCCAGATTTGGCAACGGGGTGAATATCGCTGAGCGGGTGCCAATGACAATATGCGCAATACCGGTGCGCGCCTGTTCCCAGGCTTTGTAGCGCGCCGCATCGGACAGACCCGAGTGCAGCACAGCAAGCGTTGCGTCAAAACGCGCCTCGAATCGCGCGACCGTTTGTGGCGTCAGGCCGATCTCCGGGATGAGTACCAGAGCCTGCTGGCCCTGGCTCAGGCAGTCGGCTA
>JBLFXU010000030.1:0-15763 GCA_047609575.1 Bacteroidia bacterium
AGCTGGTTCGATAATAATCTGATTCTGAATATCGCTGCCTTCTACGCAGAATACACAGACTTCCAGGCACAGGCGTTCATCGACACCGACACCCAGGACCAATTGCCGGGGAATTTCCTGCTGGTCAACGCCGGACAGGTTACTACCCAGGGCGTAGAAATAGAGTTTATTTCGAGACTGAGCGATAACTGGAACCTGACCGGTGGCCTTGCCTATACAGACGGCACCATCGATGAATACGAGGCGGGTAACTGCAGTAACGGACAGAAGTTCCGCATGGAATGTCCCCCCGAAGGTTTCCAGGACCTGTCAGGAGGCGATCTGCCCTATACGCCGCAATGGAAACTGAACCTCAGTACCAACTACACAGTGCCCCTGGATCAGATACCGGCAAATTTGGTGTTCGGCGCTGATCTGCGTTACCAGGACGATACGCTGTACGAAATTTCCCAGGACCCATTTTCGGTACAGGAGGCATTCACCATAGTGGACGTGCGCGCAACGCTGGCGGGCACCGAGCAGCGCTATCGCGTGACAGCCTTTGTGAAAAACCTGTTTGACGAAAACTACGCCTCGCTTATTTTTGCCCACGGCAATGAAGTGCTGCCCCACGGTTATCTGCATAGAGTGCCAAAGTACGCCAATCGCACGGCGGGCATTGAGCTGGCCTATGCGTTTTAGCGACTACCAACATGATCCCCGCGCAGCCGGAGAGACTGGCGGAGTATATTATTCGCGCCGGTCTACATAGACGCTAGGGCAAACAGACGTTAAGTAGAATAGGCGTTAGGACGAATGGCACTTACTTCGGGCTGCAGGCGAAGGCGCTTTGAACCGAATGAGACTAGAAGCTACCGAGGGTCGCGGCAAACACAAAAAACAGCCGCGGCGGGATCCAGCAACTCCTGTCTTAAGTAAGTGCCATGCCCGTCAGAACAGACAAACACAGGAACACTTCAGCGTTAGTAAAACAGTTTCGCAAAACCTGAAAGGCGTTCGATGTCTACTGCTCCTCTACCACAGCCTTTCCATGTCGAGTATGCACAAACGGCCCCGGTGCTTGGGGGCCGCGCTCATCGCGCAATCGGCGCTCAATTTCCTGCAGCACCGCCCGCGTAATGTGCGGCAGCTGATCCATCTCTTTAGCACGGGACAATTCGATCCAGTGCAAACCGAGTAATTCTCCTGAACCCTCAGGCCGCTCGTGCACCTCGCCCTGGATATGCTCGGCATCCACCATAAAGAAACGCGCATCGAAGCGACGGTTTCGATAAGGCGGTGTAATCGCTCTGGCCACGTACTGCAGTACGTCCAACCGGGGGTTGATGTCGTGCTGCAAAAATGCGTTCCAATGTGGGGAACGCGTTTTCAGCGTGGCCGATTCAGGCTCACCGACCACCAGGCCGGTTTCTTCGTAGGTTTCACGAATAGCTGCCAAGGCCAGCGCCCTCGCCCGAGTTTCGGAACACCCCCGCAACAGGCGTTGCATCACGGCCGGATGCAGATCATGAGGCGGCTGGATACGACCGTCACCAACATCGACCTTGCCGCCGGGAAAGACAAACTTGTTCGGCATGAATTTGTGACTGGCAGAACGTTGCCCCATAAGCACTCTCGGCTCCACCCCGCCACGTCGCACGATGATGAGCGTGGCCGCATCTTTGGGGCGCACGGCGCGACCACCCTCGCGATACTCACTGGACTTCATATACGGAGCTTGTGGCGCTGATCTTGCCTGCTGCAGCTCGGTAGCAAATTTCTTCACAGTCTCAATCTTCCGTTGTGGATTGTTTTACGCGCTAGCTTGCAAAAACTTCTCTTCATCGGGGGCAATGGTAATGCGATGTAGCTCACGATCGTAGCCGTCATAACCGCCGTTGGCTTTGTGCAGCACACTGCGGTTATCCCACATGACAAACATACCGGGCTGCCATTTATGTACATACTGAAACTCTTCGCGCGTTTGCCATTGGTACACTTCGAATAACAGATCCATCGCCTCCTGCTCCGCCATGTCATCCAGACCGATGATGTAACCAAAGCAACCAAACAGCATCTTCTGCCCACTCTCAGGATGCTGCCTGATCAAGGGATGCACATAGACATCCATTGCCTCCGCGGACGACACAATCTTCATACTGCGGTCGGCCTCTTCGTCCTTGTCGCCGTACAGACCATCTGGCGCGTAGGACAATCGGGCAGAATGCTGCGCCCTAACACCTTCAATTTTTGCGCGCAGCGCCACAGGCATCTCGGCCAACGCCTTGTGCTGATTAATAAAGCTGGTTTCGCCACCGACAGGAGGCACAACCAGACTGTACAGGCAGGTACCAATGGGCGGCTGTGCCAGGAAGCTCCAGTCGGTGTGCCAATTTTCAGCAAACAATGGCGCCTTTTCATCGGCCCTGCGTGTCAGGGCAACAACATGCTCACTGCCATCGATAGGGAGGAAAAAAGGCTCCTTGCCAAACTGACCGAACGTCAGGGTAATCCGCTCAAGATCCTCATCGCGCAAGGACTGCTCAGGAAACGCCAGCACGTGATGCTGCATCCACGCCTGCCGAATGGCGATGACATCGTCAGGCGCGATATCGCGCGATAAATCAACGCCCGTCACTGAAGCGCCACAAGCCTGGCCCGAGGGCTGTACTTCGATCATTGTAATACTCCGCCGTTACACCAAAATTCTGCAACACCACAATACACTAGCAAATGGCCTCTACCAATTCATCGTCTGAAACCAGTGCTAGTGATCTAAAGCAACTATACGCCGCCTGAAACAGCTACGAGCAGCTACAAATAACAATAATCGTTCACGTGCACGCAGGTTCTCTACTACACTGCAGATACGCAAATTTTCGAGACGGGAAGTGAGATGTCTGACCCTCTGTTTGGCGATCTGCTGGTGCTCGATTGTGCCAGCTTTATAGCAGGCCCCGCCGCCGCCACCATGCTGTCTGATTTTGGCGCCCGGGTAATCAAGATAGAGCCGCCCGGCAAGGGAGATGGATACCGCATGCTGACCCATCTGCCGGGGCTACCCAAGGGCGACACCAATTACCCCTGGGTGCTCACCAATAGAAACAAGGAAAGTCTCGAACTAGACTTGAAAGACGAGAAGGGTCGCCAAGGGCTAGACAAATTGGTCGCGCAGGCTGATGTGTTCATCACCAACTACCCTTTACCCGTGCGCGCCCGTCTGGGCCTGAACTACGCAGACATACGCGCCGCCAACCCCAACATTATCTACGGCTCACTCACGCCCTATGGCGAGACCGGCCCCGAGGCTGGCGAAACGGGCTACGATGCAACTGCGTGGTGGGCGCGCTCAGGACTCATGGACTATGTGCGCGCTTCCAGCGATACGCCACCCGCCATGTCGGTACCCGGCATGGGTGACCACATGACCGCATGCTCCCTTTACGGCGCTATTGTGACGGCTCTGTATCAACGCGAAAAAACCGGGCAGGGCTGCGAGGTTGGTTCCTCACTGATGGCCAATGGCCTTTGGTCCAACGGCTTGATGGTGCAGGCCGCACTGGACGGCGCAGACACGAGCTTAAAGCAGGACTATCGCAAGATCAGCCCCTTCACCCAACTTTATCGCTGCCGCGACGAACGCTGGTTGATGCTAACCATACTGCCGCAGGCACAAGAAAAAGCATGGCCGAACCTAGCGACCTGCCTGGGACACCCACAATGGCTGGAAGACAGTCGCTTCGACAGCACACAGGCGCGTCAGGACAATAAAAGCGCACTGCGAGAACTCATCACGCAGGCCATCGCGCAACAGGACTTGCCCTACTGGCAGCAATTGTTCAACGCCAACGGCATAACCTGCGGCCGGGTAGCGGAAACGTCAGATCACTGCGCCGATGAGCAGGTCAGTCAATCCGGTGCGGTTGTTAACTGTGCCAAGGGTGGTCGCACCGTCGACAGCCCGCTGTTTGTCTCCGGACAGCAGAAACGCGTGCCAGAACCGGCACCTGAGTTGGGCGAGCACACACAACGCATCAAAACTGAATTTGGCATCGCTCTCTAGAACAAGCACCGCCACAAATAGAACACGCAACGCAACAGAAGGTGAAACAACATGCTTGGCTACGTAACCCTGGGAACCAACCAACAGGAGAAAGCCTGTGAGTTCTATGACGCCCTGATGGGTAGTATTGGCTTTGGCCGCCTGTTTGACGATGGCAAGCTCATTATCTGGGGCCGCTCCATGGAGGAAGCCGCCATTGGCATCACCACACCCTTTAACGACAAGACCGCTACCGTGGGCAATGGCGTTATGGTGGCCATGCAAATGAAATCCACCGAAGATGTGGACACGTTCTATAAAAAGGCTCTGGAACTGGGCGCCACGGACGACGGCGCACCGGGGCAACGCATCGAAGGCTTTTACGCCGGGTATTTCCGCGATCTGGACGGCAACAAACTCAACGCGTTTCATTTGGGATGACTTGTTACCCGAAATTGCGCGGGTACCTGAGCCGTGCGCAGCAACCGTTGCGTTGCTGCCTACTACTAATGCTCGCAATGCTGAGCGGACAGTCTGTCGCTGACTCCAGCGCACTGCCCCACGTTGTCTTTATCGCCGGTAAACCCAGTCATGGCTACGGCGAACACGAGCACAACGCGGGAGGTGCACTGCTGGTCAAAGACCTGAACGCATCGGGCCTGATGCGAGCGACGCTTTATCGCAACGGTTGGCCGAGTAAGGGCATCGACAAGGACGCCAGCAGCGTGGTGCTTTACATGGATGGCGACGGCGGCCACGAAGCGCTGGAGCACATGGAGGAGCTGTCTGCACTGATGGCGCGCGGTACCGGTTTGGCCGCCCTACATTTTGCCACCCATGTACCCGAGGCCATTGGAGAGTCCGTGTTTCTGGATTGGCTGGGCGGCTACTACAACAGTGAGACCTCCACCAATCCCCATTGGCGCGCTGAATTTCGTCTGCCGGGGACGCATGCGGTAAACCGCGGCGTACACGCTTTCTCCGCACTGGACGAACTCTATTTCAACTTGCGTTTTACCCAGGCGGCCGGCCTAGCCCGCGTTCTACTGGCCACTCCCCCCGATGCAGCCCGGGAACACGTGCCTCACCCCCGCCGACATTTTTACCTGTTCGGCGGTACAGCGCCGCAAGAAGTCAGTAACAATAAGGGCCGAGAAGAAACCATAGGCTGGACGCTAGAACGCAGTGGTGGTGGTCGCTCATTCGGCTTCACCGGCGGCCACTTCCACTGGAACTGGGGGCATGAGCACTACCGTAAACTGGTGCTAAATGGCATTGCCTGGAGTGCTGGCGTGCAAATACCGCCCCAGGGCATGCCGGCAAGTGCTCTATCCTTCACGCAACTGGACCAGGGCCTGGATAGTGACACCCCACAGCTGCATTCACCGCGGGAACTTGCGCAGAAGTTCAGACTAAAGCTCGACACACCCATCCCCTAGTGCGGGAAGTGCTTTAACCACTTCCCACCTTGTTCTATGCTTAACGCTTTTGCCCGCTCACCGTACCGGGCCTATATTTAATCTGGAGAGAACACATGATTGGCTGGACAGAACAACAAGAAATGGTCAGGGGCATGATTCGCGATTTCGTCGAGAAAGAGATCGTGCCGAATCTGGATGACCTGGAATACAACGGTCTCCCTCCCTACGACATCTTGCGCAAACTGTTCAGCACCTTCGGCATGGACGAACTGGCTGGCAGTCGCTTCGACGCCCAAATCGCCAGGGAGGAAGGCATCGCCAGTGGGGAGATCGCTGATGAACCCAAGGAAAAGAAAGCCGTTGAAGGCCCGCCGTCTGATGAAGCATTGGATGCAGTCGCCATGGGCATCATCCCCATCATCGAGATCAGCCGCCACTGCACCGGCCTGATAACAGCCATGGGTGTATCGGTGGGCCTCACCGCTAGCGCCGTCATGTCCAAGGGCTCTCTGGCGCAAAAGAAAAAGTATGGCCGCGACCTACTCACATTGAAAAAGGTAGGCGCCTGGGCGATCACCGAACCGAACTCGGGCTCCGATGCCTTCGGCGGCATGAAAGCCACCGCCCGCCGCGATGGCAATGGCGGTTACATCCTCAATGGCAACAAAACTTTTATCACCAACGGCCCACACGCAGACACCATTGTGTTTATCTGTCGCCTGGAAGATGAAGGCGTTGCCAAAGAGGATCGAAAAATCGTCTCCTTCATTCTGGACACAGGCATGGAAGGACTGGTACAGAGTGAACCTTTCAAGAAAATGGGCATTGGCTCCTCTCCCACCGGCGAGCTATTCCTGAGCGATGTAAAAGCCGGGCCAGAGCGTCTGATGGGCGAATCCGAAGATGGCTACGGCCGCAGCGGCGCGAAAACGACCTTCAGCACAGAACGCTCTGGCGTCGCCGCAATGTCACTGGGAATGGTGGAACGCGCTCTTGAGCTGTGCGTGGACTATGCCAAAACCCGTGTGCAGTTCGGCCAACCCATTGGTAGCTACCAGTTGATTCAACTGAAGCTCGCGAAGATGGAAGTTGCTCGACTCAATCTGGAGAACCTGGTGTTTCGCTATATCGAGACCAGAGCTGCAGGTAAGGACCTGACCTTTGCAGAGGCATCAGCCATGAAGCTCTATGCGGCGCAAACGGCAATGGAAGTAGCTACTGAAGCAGTACAGGTGTTTGGTGGTGCAGGGTATATGCGGGCAACGCGGGTTGAGCAGCTGATGCGTGATGCGAAAATTCTGCAAATTTATGCTGGCACGGATGAGATGCAGATAGTGGCGATTGCAAAGGATTTGCTGGGAAGAGCCTAAAGCGTCGCGTAGCCACCCTCCTGCTCAACGCACTGGGCAGAAGAGGAGCTAAGAGAGAAACCAGGGTGCGTCAGTTGGCGAAACTGACGCCACCGTTCACTCGCCATACCTGCCCGTTGACCCATTCACCATCATCGGACAACAGGAATGCCACCGCCCCGGCGATGTCTTCGGATTTACCGTGTCGAGGGCTGCGGCTGCCTTTGAGCATCCAGTCCGTCATATCCTGCGGCATGTGCGCCTCCAGTTGCTCTGTCAGCACGAAGCCAGGCGACACCACATTACAGCGAATACCCTTCTTCCCCCATTTGGACGCCACGTGGCGGCACAGCGAATTGACCGCTGCTTTGGACGCCGCGTAGGCAGGTCGCTCCGCCTCGCCAACTACACCGGCATCGGATGATGTCAGCACGATAGTCCCGCTGCCCTGCTCCAGCATTTGCGGCAGCGCTGCCTTCATCAACATGACAGTGCCCGTTACATTGATCCGCAGCGTGCGATCCCACATGGCGCTGTCATTGGTCAGGAGATCACCGTCTTCCAGTACTGCTTTCAGATCGGCTACGTTGCAGAACAGACCATCGAGCCGGCCTAGAGTCTCTATCGCGCTATTGACCAGGGCATTGATGCTCGCCTCATCGGCCTGGTCATAGTGCCAGGCATGCACCTGGGCACCGCCGTCGCGCAACGCCTGTGCCAGTGCGGAGGCCGCCTCAATATTCAGATCACCAATACCCACCTGGGCACCCTGCTCTGCCAGTCGGCGCACGGTTGCCGCGCCTATGCCAGTGGCCCCACCACAGACGAGAATTGCTTTGCCCTTAAGGTTTCTCATAGCTTCGTACCGGTATAATTATGTGTAGACTCTTTCATTGGCGGTCACTGTAGAGCGCCGGACACGTTTTCATCAAGCATCCAGACACAGAGAATTAAACCGATATGACAATCCTTGCGTTTCTCTGGCGGCGAATCACCGCCCTGGCCAGCACCCTTATCTTATTTGTTGTCGTAGTAGCGCTATTTCTGGCCTACCGTTGGCTCAGCGCGGGCCAGCAAGACAACCTGGTGCATGTACAGGAAAAGCGTCAATACCTGGCGACTATAGCCAGTACAGAGCCGGCTGTAGCGGACATGCCCAATATCATACTCGTGCTATACGACGACCTTGGCTACGGCGATATTGGTGCCGGTGCCCAAGGCAATTTGCTGAACACCCCCAATATCGACGCCCTGGCAGCCGCCGGCGTGACACTGAGCGACTTCCATTCACCTGCCCCGGTCTGCACACCCTCCCGCGCCGGCATCATGACCGGCAGACTGCCCGCCCGGGCTGGCCTGCCCAATGTGGTTTTCCCCAGTGATACCTGGAAATCCTTCCTGATCAATACGGTAATAACGCCCAACTCCAATGTGCGCCTGCCGGAAGAAGAAATCACCCTGGCTGACGTATTGCAGGCAGCAGGTTACGCCACGGGAATGGTAGGCAAGTGGCACATGGGAGATCGCAGCCCCTCTTTACCCAATGACATGGGCTTTGAGCAGTACTTTGGCGCTCTGTACAGCAACGACATGGAGCCGTTCGCCCTGTACCGCAACGACAAGATCGAGGTGGCAGCACCCGCAGACCAGGATTACCTAACCGAGCACTACACACGCGAGGCCACCCAATTCATCGAACAGCACAGCGACGAACCCTTCTTCCTGTATTTTGCGCATAACTTTCCGCACGACCCATTGCATGCCCGGGAAGATCGCTTGGGCCAATCGGCCGGCGGCTTGTACGGTGATGTGATCGAGGAAATCGACGATAGCATTGGCGAAATCGTTGCAGTCCTGGAACGCACAGGCAACCTGGAAAGCACCCTGCTGTTGATCACCTCCGACAACGGACCCTGGTTTCTGGGCAGTGCCGGCAACCAGCGCGGGCGCAAGGGCAATACCTTTGAAGGCGGTATGCGCGTGCCGTTTATCGCCCATTGGCCCAACCGTATCCCAGCGGGTCGCACCGAGCCTGCAATGGCAATGGGGACCGACCTGTTACCCACTGTTTTAGATTTACTGCAGCTGCCAGCGCCTACAGACCGGCTACTGGATGGCCGCAGCATCTTGCCCGTCCTCACTGAAGGCGCTGTCACCCCACATGACTTTTTGTACTACTACGACGCCAAAACACTGTTTGCCGTGCGTGACCAGCGCTTCAAATATCGAGCGCCAGCGGGAGTAATCTACTCAACTGATCAGTCCCCCATCGGCGGCTCGATGCCACAGAAAGAATGGTTGTTTGATCTGGCAGGTGATTCGCACGAGGCCTACGACACCTCAGCTACCTACACCGAAGACGCGGACCGGCTGCGCAAAGCGTTCGCTGCCAAAAATGCCGAGATGAAGGAAAACACCAGAGGCTGGCGCTAGCACTTAAGGTAGAGCGTAGAAATAGCACCAGAAAGTGCGACCGCCGACCACCGATGAACTAAACTAAACCAAAATAAACTACAGCAGCGCACTGTCGGAGACGCGAACAATGAAAGCTTGGCTCTTCCTGCAACCCAAGGCTATCGGTTTCACCCTGCGCACACTGTCACAGGGGCTTGTAGACAAGCTGAAGGGCGCGCCCATCCGGCCCGTACAGGTCGCCAATTACGTTGCACAACACGCCAGCGCTGGCGACGCACAAAACGTACTCGACACCATAGATCGTTTTGCACGCGAGGAGCGCTGGCTAATGAATATTGGCCCAGACAAGGGTCCGTTAATCAAAGAACTGGCAGAGCGTCTGCCGGCCAAGGCCCGCATTCTGGAGCTGGGCGCGTACTGCGGTTACTCCTCTATTTTGTGGGCAACAACATTCGGCGCAGACGCCAGCATTACCTCAATTGAAATTAACGAAGACTCTGTCACCAGTTGCCGCAGAAACGTGGCAATGGCGGGATTGTCCGAGCAGATAACCTTCCTGCATGGATCATCTAGAAAAATGATTCCTACCTTGGATGCGCCTTTTGACCTGGTTTTTCTTGACCACTGGAAAGACCTGTACAAAGAAGACCTGCAGCGGATTGAAGAGCTTGGACTGATAAAGCCGGGCAGCATCGTTGTCGCTGACAACGTTGGGGAGATCTTTTCGCCAGAAGCGTTTCTGGACTACCTGCGCAACTGCGGGCGCTTTGACTGCGAGCACCGGGAAGCGGCTATAGAATACACCGCCGTACCGGATGCGGTAGAGATTGCCGTCTACCGCGGTGCCTGATCAGACGGCATTCAACGTGAGTTCGCCATTGGCGTAAGACTCAGTGTAGTCCTTGAACTTGTTAAACATGCGCTGATTAAGAACCCGCATGAGTGGCCGGGTTAAAAACATCATGTGCCGCGAGAAACCCGCCACCTCCATCGCCATGTACCACTCTACCCGACAGGTACCGTCCCCGAGATCTTCCACCCTATAATCTTCCAAAAACTTTTCAGTCGCTTTTTGGCTGGCACCGAGAAAAGTGAACGCCATGCGTTTGCCGCGCTCCCACTCAACAAACTCCTCGTATCCCACCAGGCCACCCATCATGTGCACGCTGCGGGTAGTGCCAACACCGTAGGGCTGGGGTGACGTCCATTCGACCTTCTGGATAGGCATGGCCCAAACAGTCCAGGAATGGGCATCCTCGAACACTTCAAAGATCTGCTCAGGTGTTGCCTTGACCACGACCTCGGAGACAAACATATTCTTGGTTTGCTCGAGGAATTCAACACCGACTTTGGTGCATTCGAAGTAATCGCTCATGAGAGGGTGTCCTGAGTTATGCGCTTGGGTAAGGAAAGGTAGCAGGGAATTGGCCAGTTCTCTAGTGTCTTGAAATTCATACGCTGTATGTACGCACAGTCTATGAATTCCTCTGCATCTCGAGGCCCCTTTTCTGCGCACAGGGGCCTGGCTCAAGCTGGATGATCTCACTTATCTATATGTTTCTAATAGAGTTTTTATTGCCAGAAAGTTGAGCGACGTGAAGGAATTTGCTTGCACACTCCAAGAGGAAATGGCTCTTGCTTTCCGCACCGGGTGGGCTAAATTGCGTAAGAGCTTGCAAGAAAGGGAGTTTCTACATTATGGCTCGACGCGTATATCCTACATACAGGGAACGGGTGTTATAAAGGCCCGTCTCTATACTTAGCTGTTAGGGTGCCCAACAGATGAACACCGAAATCAAATTGTCAGCTGATGTCATCGCAGAGATACAGGCAAATCGGAAGGTAACCGCGATCAAGCTTTTGCGTGCCCAGCAGGGGATTGGCCTGACGGAAGCCAAGGCACTTGTTGATGCTTACACTGACAAGCATCAGCCTAGCCCCAATTCCGGAGCACAAGAATCGGAGGGTGGTTTTGGTCGTATACTTCTACTTATTTTGGGTGTCGGCGCAATCTATGCTTTATACAGTTATTTTTCGTGAATGGACCTTGGGCTGCGGGGAGGCACATTAGAAATGTGCCGCCAGTATGCCCCTACAGGGCCGGACGACAAAGCCGCTGCGAAGCTTCATCACAGCTGCTGCAGCGTTATGTGTCCGTCCTACCACGATCCAATGCCAATGAGTTAGAGACAGAATTATGGCTATAAGTGAGCTGGGGTCGTTGCGGGAATTTCTTTCCTCGATAGCAGTCCTGATAACCCTCATTTTTCTTCTGGTGAAAATGATGCTTAACAAACAGATAGCACAGTCTAACGGCTGCCGCTGTTGTGGGTACTAAAACTCCACATGAAAATCGAGCAGTATCATCAACAGATCACTAAAGAGTTACTTGCATTACTATTAGCGGCGGATCCTGACGAAGAAGTTGTCTTTTCATACGTATCAGACGCTGAAATTTTGGTAGCCTATGAGAAGGATTTGCTTGTTGGGGTTGCTGTCTTGACGAAAAGTGATGGTTACTTTGAACTCAAGAACCTGGCAGTCGCAGCGGCCTTTCAAGGCCAGGGTATTGCTAAACTACTGATTGCAGAGTTAAAGGTCCTTGCCAAGCGCATGGGCGCGCATTTCGTGGAAGTAGGGACTGGAAACTCCAGCTTATCTCAATTGGCACTTTACCAAAAATGTGGATTTCGAATGCGTAGTGTAGAGCAAAATTACTTTGCCCCCTATCCGCAGCCTATTTTTGAGAACGGAATTCGATGCATTGACATGGTTCGGCTGCGTGCGGATTTATAAAAAGATGCAGGCTACTGGGACGACTTAACAGCCGCCCTAAATGTAAGCGTTGTATGCAATGTATTTGTAGGTTGAACAATAGAATTTACAATCACATTTATCAAACTATTCCTATGGGGTCTGTATTTGACGGCCCAAATTCTGGTGGCGATGATCCTTCTAATAGTGCTTCTAGGCCTGATAGCTGGCCGCAAAGAATCGTGGGAAAAATTTAATTCCATTTATTGATCTCTCACTACAGCCTTGACTGTTGGTTACGGTGACATCAAGCCTACAAGTAGGGCATCCAAAATTCTATCTGTACTTGTAAGCGGAATTGGGATTATGCTTTCAGGTCTATTGGTTGCCATTACTTTAAAGGCAACAACCATGTCATTTTATATACACAAAGATCCGGAAGTAATGGAGACAATAAAGAGAAACTTTAACTAGATGTATAACAAGGCAAGCAAGCGGGCTGTAAACTGCCGTCCATTTTGGCGCTATGCCACTTGGAGGTTCTGAAATGACACAAGGTGGATGTTTTTGTGGCGCAGTTAACTACGAAATTGACGGGGCGCTAAAGGAAGCAAGATCTTGCCATTGCTCTCGTTGCCGCAAAGCCTTCAGTAGCGCCTCTTCCGCTTTTGCGGAAGTCGATGATCCCAGTACATTCAAATGGACAAAAGGCGGCGACAGAGTCCAGAGATACGAATCGGCAAAGGACTGGGGTTTAGGGTTTTGTAATGTGTGCGGCTCAACTTTATGCGGATTCTATCAGGGCAATGTTATGGGCGTTACGCTGGGGACTATCGATGGAGATCCAGGCGTCGAAATCCAGAAGCATATATTTGTGGGCTCAAAGGCACCCTGGGATCACATAGGTGGCCCGGCACAACAATTTGAAGAATGGGGCGATGACGCGTAACAAGAGGTAGCGGACTGGACGCTGTCGGAAGCTGCTGGGTATTACTGAGAAACGTCGAACACCGACTGTGCGATCACATCTGAATAATGGCTACTAAGAGAGGGCAGTGCGTAGGATCACACTAGGCACCAAACGACTCTTTCGAGGCGTTATATCGATTCACTGTATCCTCAATATCAACCGCATTGTATTCTCGCAAGCCGCTCACTAGCATAGATTTTCGGCCGCGTCCGACGATGTCGTCGCCCTCCAGAAAATTGAAAACCATCTGTATCGCACCGCGTTTACCGTCGATTTCAAGTTCATTGTGATCAAGCTGTAGTGTCACATCTGTGAAGTCCAGGCGAGTCATATCAATACCCATACTCTGGTACATCACCATCGGTCGGTTGGGGTTTATCATGACGTTGCGCTCGGCCAACAAGGGCACCAACAAGTCGGGGAACGTGTGGCCGGAGAACGCCACGTAGGCACGGCACAAGCTCTCTATAACCGCTTCATCGCGGACATTGTCGCCGCCGCGCTGCAATTGCAGGTATTCCTTGTCCTGCGCATCGAGCAAACGTATCTCATCGGCAGGCTCCGCAAGAATCAACTCCACACCGTCTGGCACCATGCCGGAAAAGGTTAATTCCATACGCTGACTCAGACCGTACTTGCTCAGTAGCAGCGTGAAAAGCAGGTCACCAGGAATACAGAAACGTTTGGCGTCAGCATCGTGCAGAGGATTGAAATCGTCCGCGATGCCCTTGGCGAAATTGCTGCCCTGCTCTCGAGTAAAAGACACCCGGCCATCGTTTTCGCTGTAATAAGTACTAATAAACATGATTGTTAGCCAATATCCCCGCTGTCTCGGCAGGCGCAGTGTAACAGGAAACCTGCTGTGGTTTTGTCGCCAAAGGCTCTCATGCACAAGACGCTGAAGGCTCTCATGCCAAAGACGTCGCGAGTAGCGGTAGCGGCTCCTCCGTGTAATCCACCGGACCCAGCCAGCGAAAATATCGCACGTCCGGTTGTTCGCCCGAACTACTGGGCAGGCACAGCGCCAGGCGATAATTCGGGGCCGGCTCAAATAGCGCGAGACCAGCAACGGGGTCATTTGAAAGGGAGGAAATAACGGCCACCGCATCGGCCTTATAGTCGAGGCAGAAACTGACATTCTTCAGCAACGGGGCGAGCGCCTCGCCGCGCGACTTAACAGTCGCTTCCTTGAGCGTCCACAGGTCGTAGAACCGGGCGCGCTGCCTGGAGGCCTCGCAGGCTTCCAGTGCAGCCACTTCTGCCTCGCTAAAAAAGCGGCTGGCCAGCCTCATGACATCCCGTGCAGGCTTTTCGAACTCGATGTCGACGCCCACCGGGTCACCCGCCGTAACCGCGCAAACCAGCAGTTCTGCGCTGTGACTCAGGTTAAAGTCCAACTCCGCCTGCCCATCTACTAACCTCGGTTTGCCCTCCCCAAAGTGTTCAAACTGCCAGTCCTGAGGAGACAGGGCAGCGTACCTGGAAAGGACTTGTCGACAAAAGGTTGTGGAATCAGCAACCGCATCGCGCCGGCAAAGCCAAAGATGGACTTCGCCCGCGTCCAGCTCTCGCAGACCTGTAGAGTGATTAGAAACGGTGGATGGTTTTGCCGATAAGCTTGTCACGGGCCTTCCAGAACAGGTTATCCGGATTGATGACCACGATAAAAAACCCGACGCAGTCGATCCTCCGGGCACTCTATCGGACGCACCGCATGCCAGGAATGATCTGTGCGCAGCATCAGCGAGCTGCAATTGCCGATGGCATCGCACTCTTTAATTTCGTCGAAGTCTTTGTAATCCGGTGCAGAGTTATAGTCCAGTGTACCGCCGTCGTCGAGCTCCGGCATGGCACCACCCCAGGCGGGTCCCCAATCCTCCTCGGAATTGAAGTAGAACAGATGTGACCCATGCTCACGCCTGGCATCGCAGTGTGGAGAGACGTCTGCGCCGTTGGGGGTGTAGTGCCAGTGAAAACGAAACTCTGCCTTGCGCGCACCCAATAATCGCTCTACTTCGCCGCGATAAGAGTCCGAGCGCAGTTCCGCTAGAAACTCCTGCCAGGGCTTGGCTACATCCATGCCAGGCGCATAATCCAGGGAGTAGCGGTCGTGCGGAGCCTGACCGGCGCGGCGCTTATAACCAAACTTCTGCTCAAACAGTTCCAGCGCAGGCATGTTTTCCAGCAGGTCCTGGAAACCCTGGTCCGTTAGCATGCCAGCATTGCTGTGGTATGGCTTGGCGGCGAGGAACTCCTCACGCGTCAATGCCCGCAGTTTTTCGAAATCGATATGGTTCATGCGGCTTTATATTTTATCGGTGACGTACGATCGAGCACCTCGAATGCGTCGTGTCGCACATGGTTTTTGGTGATCTCTGAGCGTACCAGCGATTCCTCAATATGGCCATTATCGAGGCACTCTCTCAGAAGGCCGAAGAAGAACGACTCCTGTTTGTTATCCGGGTGTTCCTGGTAGCGCCCCAGCAGGCCACACTCACCAAAGACTGTCGCCCGAAAGCGATTCACCCACGCGAGCAAAGGTTTGTCTTTGAATTTGTCAGCGGGCGTGTAGTCCACAGGCAAACCTGTTTTCCACGGCTGGGTTTTGCGCTTGGTGTTATGTAACAGACGGGTATTGGCATCGAGATTGTCAAAATCATTCCAGCAGTCCTCAAGGTAGCCGATATTCTGCGGATCCTCGTAGGCCAGTACCATCCACTCTTTGTAATCCTTTTCAAAGCGGAACAGAGCGTCAAAATCCTGTTTTGGTTGCCAGTGCCGCAGTTTCGCACAATCCATCAGCATAACGCTGGTGGCAACCTGGGAGCCCTTT
>JBLFXU010000031.1:0-15605 GCA_047609575.1 Bacteroidia bacterium
GGCGTGAGCTCGTCGGAACGTGGCGCCAGTGTCAGTCGCACGCAGCTGGGCGACCGCTACCGCGGTTGGGTGCGCCACCACCGATTGTCAGCCGCCGATAGCCTGTACCGGGTGTTGGAGAAACCTTTAGCCAGCGTGCTTACCTGGCTGGTTATAGGGATTGCACTGGCCTTACCTGTGGGATTGTCTGTGACCCTGGATAATGTAGGTCAGTTGAGTGAGCGCTGGGATAGCGGTGCGCAGATCTCGCTGTTCCTGAAGACCGAGGTGTCCCCTGAAGCGGCCGCGGCTCTTGGCCAGAAAATTCAGGACCGTGGCGACGTTGCTGCGGCTATCTTCGTATCCAGAGAAGAGGCGCTGGCTGAGTTTGCCTCCCAATCCGGGTTAGCGGAGGTGTTGGCGAGTCTGGATGAAAACCCGCTGCCTGACCTCATTCTGATAACGCCATCGCCTGCGCTAGCGGCTGAGGTTGTGGCTGGGTTGCAGCAAGAGTTTACGCAGTATGAGGAGGTCGCCGAGGCGGTGCTGGATATGGAGTGGCTGGCGCGACTGAAGCAGATTATGGAGCTGGGTAGCCGGGTGGTGCTGGTGGCCGGTGCGCTGCTGGTGCTAGGGGTTGTGCTGATTTTGGGCAATACGATTCGATTGGCCATTGAAAGTCGACGTGAAGAGATAGTCATCGTCAAATTGGTGGGTGGCAGCAATGGCTTCGTGCGGCGGCCGTTCCTCTACACTGGCCTTTGGTATGGGGTCGGTGGTGGCCTGGCAGCGGCGATTCTGGTGTCGGTGGCGCTGTGGTTTTTGGGCCAGCCCGTGGGCCAGTTGGCACAGTTGTATGGCAGCAGCTTTACGCTGCGGGGCCCGGGCCTGATGGGCAGTCTGAATATGGTAGTGATGGGGGGGCTTTTGGGCCTGGCAGGTGCCTGGCTGGCGGTCTCCAGGCATCTTGTGAATATTGAGCCTCGCTGAAAGTGAGTTTGATAACTCATTGAAATATATCTTTTTTATCTAAATATCACCGCCCTTCATGGAACTTTCTCTGGATTAGCACTCTAATGGTATGAGTGCTAAAATGGACCCAGAAGAAACACGGAGAATCTGCCATGAAAACAAGTTTGCTGCCTATCGACCAGATGGTCCCCGGCGCCAATCTACCGGCCTATGTTCAGGCTATCAGTGCGATTCCGGTACTGACCCCCGAGCGCGAGCGCGAGCTGGCCGAAGATCTCTACTACAACGAGAATGTGGAAGCGGCCCGTGAGCTGGTTATGTCACACCTGCGCTTTGTTGCGCATATTGCCCGCAGCTATTCCGGCTATGGCTTGGCTGAAGGCGACCTGATCCAGGAAGGTAATGTCGGCCTGATGAAGGCTGTGCGACGCTTCAACCCCGAAAAAGGTGTGCGTCTGGTGTCTTTTGCGGTGCACTGGATCAAAGCAGAGATGCACGAGTATATTCTGCGCAACTGGCGGATTGTGAAGGTCGCTACCACCAAGTCCCAGCGTAAGTTGTTCTTTAACCTGCGTAGCGCCAAGAAATCACTGGCTTGGCTGAGCGCTGACGAAGCTCAGGCGATAGCTGATGATCTGGGCGTGGACGTCAAAGAAGTGCAGCGTATGGAAGGACGCCTCAGTAGTCGCGACCTGCCCTACGAACAGCCGCTCGATGGTGACGACGACGATGCCTGGCAGGCACCGCAATATTTTCTTCAAGATAAGGGCTCTGATCCCGCCGGGGAGGTCGAGTCTAGCGATTGGCGCGAAAACAACGAGGCGATGCTGCACGAGGCGATAGCCGAGTTGGATGAGCGCAGCCGCGATATTCTGATGCAGCGCTGGTTGTCGGAAAACAAGTCTACACTGCATCAGCTTGCTGATCAGTACGGTGTATCAGCAGAACGTATCAGGCAGTTGGAGCAGGGCGCGATGAAGAAACTGCGCACCGCGATGGCCGCTTAAAGCCATTGTGCTGTAAACCGCGGTTTTGATCCCACAATACCCTTTCTGAAAGAGGCGGCCTGGCCGCCTCTTTTTGTTACACTCTCCCTATGGCAAAACTATTTATCTTATTGGCATCACTGAGCGGTATGCTTGCGGTCGTGTTTGGCGCATTTGGCGCGCACGCGCTCAAGGACCGGCTGGACGACTATGCCATGGGCGTATTTGAAACTGCGGTGCAATACCATTTCTACCACAGCCTCGCTTTGCTGGCGGTGGGTATCATCGCCCTGCAGCAACCCCACACGTCGCTTTTAAGAAGCAGTGGGTGGTTGTTCCTGTTGGGCATCGTTATTTTCTCGGGCAGCCTGTACATTCTTAGCCTTAGCGGTATTCGCTGGCTTGGCGCCATCACACCGCTGGGTGGCCTGGCCTTTATTGGCGGTTGGGCATGCCTGGCCGCGGCCAGTTGGAAGCTGGCCGTCTGAAAAACCGGCTGTATTTATGTTGAAGATCGACCCCTCCGAGCGCCGAATTCGCAGCTTTGTGTTGCGCACTGGCCGCATGACACCGGGCCAACAGCGTTCAATCGACAATCACTGGCCGCACAGAGGGATTGAATTTGATGGTAAGCCTCTCGATATAGACGCAGCCTTTGATCGTCATGCCCCTACAGTGTTGGAGATTGGCTTTGGTATGGGGCAATCGCTGTTGCAAATGGCCGCTGCCGAACCGCAGAATAATTTCATTGGCATAGAAGTGCACAGCCCTGGCGTCGGCAGACTGTTGCACGACATGGATGAAGAAGGCGTCGACAACATCCGTGTGTATTGCCACGATGCAGTGGAGGTGCTGCGCGATTGCATTGCCCAGGAATCGCTCGATGTAGTACAGATCTATTTCCCCGATCCCTGGCACAAAAAACGCCATCAAAAACGCCGGCTTGTTCAATCTGAATTTGTCGCGTTACTGCGCAGTAAGTTGAAGCCAGGCGGTTTGTTGCACCTGGCAACCGATTGGGAAAACTATGCGCAGCAGATGATGGCTGTAATATCTGCGGCCCCTGGCTACAATAATCGCCATGGCGACGGGCAGTTCATTGCAAGACCTGAGCGCCGCCCGGCGACCAAGTTTGAACGCAGAGGAGAACGCCTTGGCCACGGTGTTTGGGACCTGGAGTTTGAGCGTCAGTAGCGAGCCGCTGCTTATCCGGAACTAGTCTGGGAAAAATCTTGCGACAACGTCATTCAGAAAGCGTCTACCGGTAGCGGTGGCACTGATTCGGTCATTTTCCTGTGCTAGCAGGCCCTGGCTCACCAGAGTGGATAGCGCCGGTTCCAATGTTTCTAATGCAAGCCCCGTTGCTGCACTAAACAGTTCGGTCGCAAATCCCTCATTGAGGCGCAGGGCGTTGAGCATGAATTCGCCCACGAGGTCGTCCTTCTCCAGCAGCCGGCTGTTCGCAATGTATCCTCGCTCCTGCCCTCCCGCGATATTCAGATAGTCATCTGGCTGACGTCGCTTTGCCGTGCGCTGCACCGAACCATCTGCTAGGCGTAGCTTGGCGTGTGCACCTGCGCCTATGCCCAGATAGTCACCGAAGCGCCAATAGTTCAGGTTGTGGCGGCAGCGATAGCCGGGCTTGCTGAAGGCAGACACTTCATATTGCTCAAACCCGGCGGCACGGATGGCGTATTCGCCGGCTTGTTGGATATCTGCCAGATTGTCTTCATTGGGTAGCGAAGGGGGCTGTTTATAGAAAACAGTATTGGGCTCTATGGTCAACTGGTACCAAGACAGATGCTCCGGTGCGTGCTCTATTGCCGCAGCAAGATCGGCGGACGCCGCTTCCGGCGACTGTCCGGGTAGACCATGCATGAGGTCAAGATTCAAACTATCGAATCCTGCCGCCTGCGCGTATTCCACTGCGCGATGTGCGGCCGCGCTGTCATGCACCCTGCCTAGAGCCGACAGGCATTTGTCGTCAAAGCTTTGAATACCCAGTGACAGACGATTAATACCGGCTTGCGCAAAACTTTTGAATTTGTCGGCCTCAGCGCTACCGGGATTGGCTTCCATGGTTGCCTCCAGATTGGGGGCGATATTGAGCGCTTCAGAAATGCCGGTAAACAGCCGCTCAATACTGGACGGTGAAAATAAACTGGGTGTGCCACCACCTATAAAAATGGTTTGTAGCTCTCGATCAGCAATCAGGTGACTGTCACGGCGCAGGTCTTTGAGCAGTGCCTCGACGTACTGCTGCTCTGGCAGAGTGTCTATCTCGTGGGAATTGAAATCGCAGTAGGGACATTTGCGTTCACACCAGGGTAGGTGGATATACAGTCCCAGTGGTGGCAGCTGCATCAGTCCTGCTGCAGAGCCTGAAAGAGCAACTGGCTGGCTTTTGCGCGATGGCTGATACGGTTTTTGACTTCAGTGGGTAGTTGCGCAGAACTACAGTCGTGTTCAGCAACATAGAACAGTGGATCGTAACCGAAACCATTTCCGCCCTGTGGCTCGAACAAAATAAAGCCCTCCCAACTCGCCTGGCAAATTAGCGGTGTTGGATCTAGTCCGTGGCGCATGTAAACCAGCACGCATTGAAACCGTGCACGACGCTGCACGTGGGGTAAATCTCCCAATGCGTCTAGCAGTTTGGCGTTATTGGCATCATCTCCCTTACCCGAGTAGCGCGCCGAGTAAATACCAGGGGCGCCTTTTAGGCAATCAACCTCGAGGCCGGAATCATCTGCGATCACAGGTAGGCCTGTGTGCTGTGCTGCTGCCCTGGCTTTTAAGATGGCGTTTTCCACAAAAGTGAGGCCAGTTTCCTCTACCTCCGGCACCCCATATTCGGACTGTGCAGCGAGCGTGACTCCTAGTGGCGAGAGTATTTGTCCCAGCTCCCCGAGCTTGCCTGCGTTGCCGCTGGCCAGCACTACGGTTGCATTGGTGTGCTTGCCTGACATTCAGTTTAGCCTTTAGTTTATATATAGCTGGTGTTTGAATTTGAACGTGTAACTCTGGGTTGCACCGTCCGGACGAAAATCGATTTCAAAGAAGCGCCACTCTTCATTGATAAAGGAGAACTCTGCGATGGAATACACCGCATCGCCTTCTCGTACTTCCATGAATTCCAGCGGTACATGGTGGATCAGGTCCCAGGTCTTGCCCTTTAACAACATGGTTTTCGCCACAGTTTCATCGCCAATATGTTCGCGCAGTGACAGATTCAAAATGCCGCGTTTCTTGCCCCGAGTAATACCGTAAGTTGCCGCAACCTTTGGTTCAAGGAAGGTGGTGTTAACCACGCTGTAGTGCAGTTCATAGGGGCCGAAGCGCTCGGACTGCTGTGCGCAAACACTGCTGGTGATAAGTAGCAGTGTGACCGTAGCCAGTAGATGATGGAGTGAGCGATTCATATCAACGTGTAATCAAGTAGATTGCCGTGGTGGCGAACAGGTTCGGCCAACGATTAGACAAGGTCGGTTGGCGCGCGCTACTGCCAATGACATCTCTTTCAAGAATACGGATGCCTTTTTGACGACAAAGTTCTTCGAAATCGCGCACCGTACAAAAATGAATATTGGGCGTGTCGTACCAAGTGTGTGGCATGAACGTTGATACGGGCATCCGCCCATTCAGTCCTAGCGCTAGCCTGCAACGCCAATGACCGAAGTTAGGGAATGTGACTATACCCTCTCGGCCTATACGCAGCATCTCTTCCAGTATTCGGTCTGGGTAGTGCACAGCTTGTAGAGCATGCGCCATGACAACAATGTCGAAGCTGTTGTCTGGGAAATTTCCCAGGCCGGCGTCCATGTCTTGCTCCACCACATTGAGACCGCGCGAGACAGCACTGGTAATGTTGTGCTGGTCAATTTCCAGGCCTGTGCCTCGCACCATGCGTTTGTCGCGCAGGATCTCCAGAAACTCACCATCACCGCAACCCAGATCGAGTACCCGAGAGCGAGGCGCTATCCAGCGAAGAATATGTCGCAGGTCCTGGCGCATCAGCTATTCACCCCCACGCGCCGCATATAGGCGCTGAACACGTCCAGGTAGCGAGGTATGGGCATTACGAAAGCATCGTGCCCCTCATTGGCCTCTATTTCTGCATAGCTCACCGGAAGGTCCGCGGCAATCAATGCGTCGACGATTTCCCTTGAACGCTCGGGAGAAAAACGCCAATCAGTAGAAAAGGAGATGACCATAAAGCTGCAACTGGCGTTGCTGAAAGCCTTAACAGGATCTTCGTCGTACTCCAGTGCCAGGTCGAAGTAATCTAATGCCCGTGTCATAAGGATATAGGTGTTGGCGTCGAAGTTAGTGGAAAATTGACTGCCCTGATAGCGCAGGTAACTTTGCACCTGAAACTCTGCATCCGCCTCACCACCCAGATCCAGACTGCCCGAGCGCAAGTCGCGGCCGAACTTGTTCGCCATGGCGTCGTCCGAAAGATAGGTGATGTGACCAATCATGCGAGCAAGTGACAGACCGCTGGCCGGTGTATTGCCCGTGTTGAGGTAATCGCCTTTGGCGAAGGCGGGGTCTGATTCAATAGCTTGTCGTGCAACTTCGTTGAAGGCGAGGTTCTGGGCGCTGAGTTTTAGCGCCGCAGCAATCACTATGCAGTGCCTGATACGGTCCGGGTATTCAATAGACCAACGCATGGCCTGCATGCCACCAAGGCTGCCTCCAACCACGGCTGCCCAGCAGTCAATACCAAGGAAGTCTGCCAGGCGCGCCTGGCTGTGCACCCAGTCGCGCGTGCGTATACTTGGAAAGTCAGGCCCATAGGGTTTTCCTGTTTCCGGATTGACTGAGTTAGGGCCAGTGGAGCCGTGGCAGCCACCGAGATTGTTCAGGCTGACGACAAAGAAACGCTCGGTATCTATGGGCTTACCGGGGCCGATGCACTCGTTCCACCAGCCGGGCTTACGATCTTCTTCACTGTGGTAGCCCGCTGCATGGTGATGGCCGCTTAGCGCGTGGCAAACAAGCACGGCGTTACTGCGGGTTTCATTCAGCTCGCCGTAAGTTTCGTATACGATTTCGTAGGCTGACAGTTCCCGGCCACAAACCAGTGTCAGGGGGTCGTCGAACCGTGCAATTTGCGGCGTGACGATTCCTATGGCGTTGTCAGACCCCGGGGATTGCATGAGATCCGGTTACAGCCATGGAATTAATTGCATGACACCCAGTGCCATTGCTGCATGTGCCAGTAGTCGTTGCAGCACACCAATCGAGATAAATACCAGGATGGGTGAGAGGTCCAGGCCTCCCAATGACGGGAGTATTTTTCGGAAGGGTGCCATGACGGGCTCAGTGATCTGGTGGAGCAGCGCGACAGCCGGGTTCTGGCCTCCCGGTGCGATCCAGCTGAGTACAATCATGGCTAACAGGGCAAAGAAATACAATTGCAGGATCAGTGCGAGTAGCCCCAGTACACTGCCGATTAACAACAGCCCGATCGACGGAAGACCGCCAACCTTGAACAGTAATAATGCCGTGAGACTGAGCATCTGCAGCACCAGCGCGATCAGCAGTGATGACAGGTCCAGGCCGCCGTAGCCCGGAATGATGCGACGTAGGGGTAGCACCACAGGGTTGGTGATCTTGACCAGAAATTGACAGATCGGGTTGTAGAAATCTGCTTTAACCAGCTGCAGCAAAAATCGCAGCACCATGGCAAACATGTACAGCCCCAGTAGCGTCTGGATCAGATAGTTGAGAATGTCGTTCACAGCAGCCATTTATACATTTCCTGTTAACCCATTTCCCTGGCCATTTCTTTGGCCCGTAACGCTGCGTCGCCCATGGCGGCCTCAACGATCTCACGCAAGCCGTCCTGTTCAAAACGTGCTATGGCCCGCTCGGTTGTTCCGCCGGGGCTGGTGACACGGCGGCGTAACTCAGCCAGGTCGATATCGTTTTCGATCGCCATACGTGCCGCCCCCAAGCCTGTCTGCAGGCATAGGTCGGTAGCAACGTCCCGATCCAGCCCGAGTTTGCAGCCGGCATCGATCATCGCTTCCATAAACAGGAAAAAGTAGGCGGGCCCGGATCCGGACAGGGCCGTTATCGCATCGAGGTCATTTTCATGCTCAACCCAGCGGGTTATACCCACAGCGTTGAGAATGTTATCGGCGTGATTTCGCTGGGCATCGCTGGTGTTGCTGTTGGCATACAGACCACTGGCGCCACAGCCCAGTAGCGCCGGCGTATTGGGCATGCAGCGCACGATAGCGGTGCCGGCGCCTAGCCGTGCCTGCAGCGCCTCGACGGTGATGCCCGCAGCGATAGAGATAATAACGGGCTTACTTTGAGCTACTGCGGACGCGATACTTTGCGCCGCTTCGGCCATAACTTGTGGCTTCACCGCAAGGATGACGACATCGGCGCCCTGTGCCGCAGCGTGATTGTCGTCGAAAGTTTGCACCTGAGCGACTTCGCGCAGCTTTTCCAGACTTTGCGGAAAAGGGTCCGCGGCGTGGATACGCTGAGGCGGATGGCCGCTCTCCACGAGACCGCCAACTATGCTGCTGGCCATATTGCCGGCGCCAACAAATGTAATAAGGGGTGTATCCAAAAGTAGGTCCGCTCAGGTTCTATGGCAGTAAAAACAGTCGCCCAGTATACACGGCGCCCGTGGCCAAAATCACCTGTTCCGCGGTCCGAATATGGCTGTCCCTATGCGCACAATGGTAGACCCCTCAGCGATGGCAGCTTCCAGGTCTGCCGACATCCCCATGGAAAGCGTATCCATATCGGGATATTTGACACGCAGGGCGTTCAGAGCTTCTCTGAGGCTGCTGAATGCCACACGTTGTTGCTGTTCATCATTAGTGGCAGCTGGAATTGCCATAAGGCCGCGCAAGGCGAGCCGAGGCATTGTCGCGACCGCGTCAGCCAGTGCCGGTAAGTCCTCAAGGCTGATGCCAGATTTGCTGCTTTCTGCAGAAATATTGACCTGTAGGCATACCCGTAAAGGGGGTAGGTGTTCTGGTCGCTGATCGTTCAGACGCCGCGCGATTTTTTCCCGGTCAACGGTGTGCACCCAGTGAAACTGCTCGGCCACCGCTCGTGTTTTATTGGATTGCAGTGGTCCGATGAAGTGCCAGGTGAGGTCAAGATTTGCCAGTGCTTCTATCTTCTCCAGTGCTTCCTGCAAGTAGTTTTCGCCAAAATCAGATAAGCCGCAGGCGTGGGCGTTGCCTATTTCATTTGCGTCGCGGGTTTTACTCACGGCGAGCACAAGAATGTCATTATTGCCATTCCGACTTTTTTGTGAGCTGCTGCGTACCCTTTCCAGCAGCTTTGTTATATTGTCAGCGAGATGTCGTTTGTTCATGGTGAGAATGGTAGCCGATTCGCCCTCGTTGACGCGACACAAGAATAAGATTTGCGGCAGCATTGCGCATAACCGGAATGCAAAAGGGCCAGGGGACAGCTCGCGAGCCGTGACGTGTGGGGAGGGGACAGATGGATATTACCGAACTATTGGCCTTTAGTGCCAAGCAGGGTGCATCTGACCTGCACCTTTCTGCGGGTCTGCCGCCTATGATTCGTGTCGATGGCGATATTCGCCGTATCAACCTGCCGCCAATGGAGCACAAGCAGGTACACGAGCTCATTTACGACATCATGAACGACAAGCAGCGCAAGGACTACGAGGAATTTTTGGAAACAGATTTTTCGTTTGAGGTTCCCGGCGTTGCCCGTTTCCGTGTTAACGCTTTCAATCAGAACCGTGGCGCGGCTGGTGTTTTTCGTACGATTCCATCAAAAGTCCTGACGATGGAAGATCTCGGTATGGGCCAGATTTTTCGCGATATCTCCATGATGCCGCGGGGGTTGGTGCTGGTTACGGGTCCTACGGGCTCGGGTAAATCGACCACTCTTGCCGCGATGGTGGATTACATCAACGACAACAAATATGAACACGTCCTGACCATTGAGGACCCTATCGAATTTGTGCATGAGAGTAAGAAGTGTCTGGTTAACCAGCGTGAGGTACACCGGGATACAATGGGCTTTTCCGAAGCGTTGCGCTCTGCGCTGCGCGAAGACCCGGACATTATCCTGGTAGGCGAAATGCGCGATCTCGAAACCATTCGCCTGGCACTGACGGCAGCAGAAACCGGACACCTTGTTTTCGGTACATTGCATACGACGTCTGCAGCAAAAACCGTTGACCGTATTGTTGACGTATTCCCCGCCGCAGAAAAATCGATGGTGCGCTCTATGTTGTCCGAGTCACTGCAGGCAGTAGTCTCGCAAACGCTGCTTAAGCGGGCGGCCGGAGGTCGAGTGGCAGCGCATGAGATCATGCGCGGTACTTCGGCGATCCGTAACCTCATTCGAGAGGACAAAATTGCGCAGATGTACTCGGCTATCCAGACTGGCCGGGGTTTGGGCATGCAGACCATGGATCAGTGTCTTGAGGAAATGGTGGCAAAGCGTGTTATTACTCGACAGGTTGCTCGCGAGAAAGCGCGTATGCCTGAGAATTTCTAGGGACCTGTAGGCGGAATAGACGGAGAACCGCATATGAAGATTCAGGACCTACTCAGTCGAATCGTAAAAGAGGGTGCATCCGACGGATTCATTACCGCTGATGCCCCACCTTGCGTCAAAGTCGATGGGCAAATATTCCCCATTAGCGATAAACCGCTAACGGATGAGGAGACGCGGGCGCTTGTTGCATCCACGATGCGAGAGGATCAGCAGGAATACTTCGCCGAGCATAATGAATGTAACTACGCGATCAGCGAAGGCGAGCTGGGTCGTTTCCGTGCCAGCGCATACGTGCAGCGGGGCCACGTCGCCCTGGTAATACGACGTATTCAGACAGACATTCCTACTATTGATGAACTAGGCCTGCCGCCTATCATTAGCGAACTTGCCATGACCAAGCGCGGTCTGGTCGTTTTTGTAGGCGCTACCGGCACAGGTAAATCGACTTCCCTGGCGTCAATGGTTGGCTATCGCAACCGCAACAGTCGCGGACACATCATCAGCATAGAAGACCCCATCGAATATATACACGAGCACGCCGGCTGTCTTGTGACACAGCGTGAAGTGGGCATGGATACCGAGTCCTTTGAAGTGGCGTTGCAGAATACCCTGCGTCAGGCGCCGGATGTCATCATGATTGGCGAGGTGCGAACGGCACAGACCATGCAGCAGGCACTGACCTTCGCCGAAACCGGCCATCTGTGCCTGTGTACGCTGCACGCCAACAACGCCAACCAGGCACTGGACCGCATACAGAGCTTTTTCCCGCCTGATATGCACAATCAGGTGTGGATGGATTTGTCGCTTAACCTTAAGGCGATGGTGGCTCAGCAACTGGTGCCGCGAAAAGATGGCAAGGGGCGCGTACCGGTGGTTGAGGTGATGCTTAATTCACCATTAGTGGCCGATTACATCCGCAAGGGTGAAGTACACCTCATCAAGGATTTGATGAGCAAGTCTACAGAATTGGGTATGCAGACGATCGACCAGTCTCTGATCCAGGCATACAAAGACGGACAAATCAGCCACGAGGAGGCGCTCCGTTTTGCCGATTCCGTGAACGATGTCCGCTTGCAAATCAAACTGCATGAGCGCGGTGATTTTGGTACTGGCGATGATCTGGGTCTGGCAGAGGACGAATACGAGCAAGAATCGCATCACCGGCGCTAAACACGCGTGAGTAGTGGTTTGCTACGCCTGTACTAAGTCTTTACTAAGCCTGCCGACCCCCTTCGGCAAGCCAGGTCCTGAGAATTAATTCTGCTGCAATACTGTCTACGGGGTCCTGTTTGTAGTTACCGCGGTGTCCGCGTTCTGTACTTTCCTGTTTCGCTTCAAAGCTGCTCAGTCTTTCATCTACCAGCTCAACAGGTAACCCAAACCTGCCATGCAGGCGCCGTGCAAAGCGCCGTGCTTTGATGCTAAATTTGCTGTCACTGCCATCCATATTGATGGGATCGCCTACGACTAGCAATTGGGGCTGCCATTCGGCGATGAGTGCTTCCAGTTCGTCCCAGCGAGGTGTGCCATCGCGCGCCATTAACACGGTCAGAGGCTGGCTGGTGTCCAACAGGCTGTTGCCCATGGCCACGCCAATCTGACGCAGGCCATAATCAAAGGCCATGACTGTTAGGGGATTATTGTTCATTGGGAAAAGCGCGCAGTTCGAGGTTCAGGCGTGTCCCGCCTGGGCAGAGATCAGGTTCATATCGATGCCCAGTAAGGCGGCCGCGGCGGTCAGGCGCTGGTCTGCTGGCGTGGAGAAAATAATATCACTGTCACCAGGCAACGTGAGCCAGCTGTTGTCTGCCAATTCCTGCTCTAGCTGTCCAGCGGACCAGCCAGCATATCCCAGTGCAATGAGGTGGTCTGGAGGGCCGTCATCCCGGGCGATAGCACGCAGGATGTCGCGGGACGTCGTCAGCGTAACTGCATCGGTCACGCGCAAACTCGCCTCCCAGGTCCGCTCACCGTTGCGATGCAAGACAAAGCCGTGGTCCATCTGCACCGGGCCACCGGCCATCACTGACAAGTCAGAAAAATCCCGGCTCGGTTCGATCTGCAGGTGCTCGAAAATATCGCCCACGCTGAGTCCCAGTTGCTGGTTGATAATGATACCCATAGCGCCACTTTCGCCGTGCTCGCAAATATAAGTGATGCTTTGTGAAAAGATGCCCTCGGACAGGCATGGCATGGCTAACAGGAAGTGGTTGCGAAGACTGTCGCTACTTCTTGAAGTGCTGACCGGAGATACGCTATTCATACTTGTGTGTTTGCCACCTTGTGCTGTGAATCCCTGCATGAGCATCGTGCTCTTACTGTGAGCTTAGACTGTTTTGCTCATAATGCCATGTGCGGATAATTTCCAGCTTATCGGTAGTCGCTTTCAGCTGGGCCGGGAAAGGCGAGTAGGGAGCTGCCATACGCACGACCTTTATGGCGGCCTCATCCAGCACCGCAAAACCGGAAGAAGAGAGTACCTGGATATCTTCAAGTGTGCCGTCAGATTTGATAATTACTAACAACCTTACCGCGCCATAGATACCGTAGCGCACCGAGGCCTTGGGGTAATATTGATTGCCGACCGCCTCCAGGCGTCTGCGCCAATCCAGCAGGTAAGCCGCGTCTACGGACTGTTTGGCCGAGGCGGCTGTCAGGCGCCGCACACGGGGCTGGTCTGACATCAGACGTGTTTGCTCTGCCAGTTCCGCCTCCAGTGTTGCCAGCTCCAGGTTTAGTCGGTCAACTTCAGGGTTGATACCCTCAAGGGCAGCATCTGACTCCTTTTCTGGTTCGCGACTATTTGCCGCGTCCGCCGACATGGCAGTGGTAGTAAGCACTTCCTTCGGATCTGGAATAGGCTGGCTGGGCGATGTCGCCACGGGCAGGCTGCCGGGGCTGGTCAACTCCTGTGCTTGCGCTTCGTTGCCACTGCCCCTTTGATTGGCTTCGGCCATCAGCTTCGCATCGTCTGGCACTGAATCGTCCGGGCGATTAATCAGGGTGACTTCGATTTGTCTCGCTGTGGAGTGGCTTTTAGCCATCTCGAAGGAAATGCCGAGTATTAGCACAGCATGCACGACTAGCGCGAGGATAATCGCGCTGCGTAGATACTGGTGTTTGTTTAAACCCGATTCCAGGTAATACATGCCGAACTATGATCTGGATTGCAGTTCCTGATTAATACAGTCCATTAGTTGACCGCCAATGTCCAGATCGAAACCTGCGTCAATTTCCCGTACACAGGTGGGGCTGGTGACGTTGATCTCTGTGAGGTAATCACCGATGACATCCAGGCCAACGAACAGCAGGCCTTTTTCCTTCAGAGACGGACCTATCTGGTTTGCGATCCAGAGGTCGCGCTCGGTCAGCGGTTGTGCACGGCCCTGGCCCCCGGCGGCGAGATTACCGCGGGTTTCCCCCGCCAGTGGCACGCGCGCCAGGCTGTAGGGAACCGGTTCACCGTTGATCATGAGGATGCGCTTGTCACCATCTACGATTTCCGGCAGAAATTTCTGCGCCATGATGGTTTGTTTGCCGTACAGGGTCAGGGTCTCCAGGATGACGCTGACATTGGGATCATCCGGTTTTACCCGGAAGATGGCGCTGCCGCCCATACCGTCCAGAGGTTTGAATATGCTGTCTCCGTGCGTCTTATGAAAGTCTTTCAGGCGATCCATGTTTGCGCTGACCAGCACCGGCGGGCAGCACTGGGGGAATTGTGTGGCAAAAATCTTCTCATTGCAGTCCCGCAGACTCTGGCAGCGATTGACGATAAGCGTGCCTTGGCGCTCTGCAGCTTCTAATAGATAGGTGCTGTAGATATATTCGTTGTCGAAGGGCGGGTCCTTGCGCATGAGGATGACGTCCAGGTCAGCCAACGCGGTATCGGCGGGTTCCTTCATGCTGTACCAGGCTTCCGGATCGCGAAAGACGGTCAGGGCTGACATTTTCGCCCTCGCTTCGCCCTGTTCCAGGTACAGGTCGCCCTGTTCCATGTAATAGAGTTGCCAGTCACGCGCCTGCGCGGCCCAAAGCAGGGCCATGGTGGTGTCTTTCTTATAGCTAATTGCGGCGATAGGGTCCATGACCACGCCGAGCTTGATTGTCATGTTGATATCTCTGACGCTCCGAAGGCCTGTTAACTTACGCAATGGCGTTGGGTGGTGCAAGTAGCGCGTGGGTGGGCTGGAACCCGCAAAGGCAGAGAGGGTTCCGCACCAAAAGGGCGCTGTACCGCTGGGAGCTGCCACAAAACGTGCAAACCCAATTCGGTGGGCCGCGGTTTCGTGTTGCGGTCGCAGCCAGTGAAGACAGCGGATGCCATTTTCTGAGCCGATTTTCTGAGCCATGCCGACGCACCGGCCCCGCTCTAGCCCCGCATGCTGAACCTTGGCACTGGTGGCCCAAACTGGCATAGAATAGGCGCCCTCGTTATTGCCCCGCTATTACTTAGCACGGGTACTTGGCCCGGAAAGGACTACTGAATCATGGCTGGAATCTACTTTTTTCTCGCGCTATTGGCAGCGCTATGCACCTTCACTGCCATAGTACAGGCGCGTCGCATCTCGTATCTCGTTCCGCTTTACTTTTTGGCGGCGTGGCTCTGTGGTGAGCTCGCCCTGATCCACCTGCTCTGGCAGCTTGCACTCACCGCGATACTGGCGTTTAACGGCGTGCTGGCCGAACCCCTGGCCCAGACGGGTCTGGGCATTTTTGCGGTGGTTTGGCTGGGTTTAATCTACTTGCATTGCCAGTCCATGGATTCGCAACGGCATCTTGCACCTGCGCTGCGCGAGGCACTGGGGGATAGCTTCCGCAGTGATATTCCCCAGGACCGGCAGTCCACGTTGCGCGATCATATTGAAGCGCGACAGTGGCTCAAGCCTTTTTCCTTTGGACGCCCTGGCGTTGTGCAGCACAGCCATCTTCCCTACGGCGATGAGGGCAAGCGCAACTTACTGGATGTTTACCAACCCGCACAGCCCAGAGAAGGCGGATTCCCGGTGTTGTTACAGGTGCATGGCGGCGCCTGGATGATCGGTGAGAAAGAGCAGCAGGCCAAGCCACTTATGTATCACATGGCGGAGCGGGGCTGGATTTGCGTGGCGATTAACTATCGCCTCAGTCCCCGATCGGCTTTTCCCG
>JBLFXU010000032.1:0-15528 GCA_047609575.1 Bacteroidia bacterium
TCGGCGCAGACGGTTGGAGTCGCCAAAGGGCGTTAGTTTACCGAAGGAATTTAGCAATACGATGGAAACTTGTTCCCCTTCGATTTTCGCTTGCATCACCAGACAGCGACCCGCCTCATTGATGTAGCCAGTCTTGCTCAGCTCGATATCCCAACTTGTGTTTCTCAGCAGGCGATTGGTGTTGCCATATGTGAGTGGGCCGCGACCGCGATAGGGTCGAACGTCCAAACGATTGGTTGTGCTGGCTTGGGCGATCAGTGGGTACTTATTTGTGGCGGCCAGCATCTTCGCCAGATCACTTGCAGTAGACACATTTTCTGCCTTCAGACCGGCGGCGTCGGCAAAGCCGCTATTGAGCATGCCTAACTCCCGCCCCTTCTGGTTCATTTTTCCGACAAAGGCCACGGTACCCCCCGGAAAAGTTCTGCCCAGCGCGCTCGCGGCGCGATTTTCTGATGACATTAGCGCCAGCAGGAGAAGTTCCCGCCGTGACAGCGACGCACCGTACTCAAGTCTTGAGCCAGTGAGCCTGATCAGGTCACGATCGGCCTTGGTAACCGTGATTTTTTCGTCCAGGTCCAGGCCTGAATCGAGTATTACGATTGCGGTCATGAGCTTGGTTAGGGAGGCGATAGGGCGCACCGTGTCGATATCCTTGCCGTAAATCAAATTGCCTTGGCCATCAAGTACGATCACTGATGCGGAGCGTAAGTCAGGCGCACCCGAGAGGGCGTCAAACTTCGAGCCGCTGGCGGTGGCAGACATCACGCTTATGCAAGCAATAGCCAGTAGCAGGATTCTAATCATTGGAACGCCCTGTTGTTAGTTGGTTCCGGCTGTCGGTAGGCGGCAGGTCCGATAGATCCAAAGTTTGCACCTTGTCTAGTAAAAGGACTAGTAAAAGGACTAGTAAAAGGGCGTTCAAAGGGCTCTAGCCAGGCTCTGATTCTGCACCGGCATCCATCACCAGCAGACTGCGGAAAACGCGGGTGGCCGTTGCATCTCCGTCCAGAACCCGATTTACATCTCGCACCATGGGCATTTCTACGTTGTATTCCTGCGCCAATGCCAATACTGCAGGGGCGCTTTTGACGCCTTCGGCGACCATGAACATCTCGCTGATGATGTCAGCCATTTCCCGCCCTTTCCCCAATTCCACGCCCACATGGTGATTGCGACTCTGGGGGCTGATGCAGGTAGCAATCATATCGCCCATACCAGCCAGCCCTGCGAAGGTCTCTGGCCTGCCGCCCATAGCAACGCCCAAGCGGGTGATTTCCGCAAGGCCTCGGGTAATCAGGGCCGAACGCGTGTTGTCGCCGGCACCTTGTCCGTCACCCATGCCCACAGCAATGGCAATGATATTTTTCAATACGCCGCCCAGCTCGCAGCCGATGATGTCTGTATTGGTGTAGACGCGAAACAGGCCGCTCTTAAAGATCTTCTGCAAATCCTGAAGTATGGCCTCGTCGTGCATGGCGATGACGCTGGCGGCCGCTTTGCCCGCCATGATTTCGCGCGCGAGGTTCGGCCCGGTCAAAACACCGGCGGGGTGGTTAGGCAGCAGCTCATTAATGATTTGCGTCATGCGCAGGTGGGTGGGCATTTCCAGGCCCTTGGTGAGACTGATCACTGGTACGTGTTGGCCGATATGTTTTTTTACATCGGTCAGCACGTCGCGAAAGTTTTGCGATGGTATGCCCATGACTACAACATCAGCGGTGCTGACCGCCTCGCCAATTATATTGGTTGCTGTGAGTTTATCGGGCAGGCTTGCACCGGGGAGATAGGTCTCGTTGCTGTGTAGAGTGTTGATTTCCTGCACGGTTGCCGGATTGCGCGCCCAGAGTTTGACACTCGTGTTGCGGCTTATTAGTGCGGCGACGGTTGTACCCCAGGACCCTGCGCCCAAGACCGCCACGTTCTGTTGGCTCATAGCCAATTCTCCTTCTGGTAGCAGTCGTAGGATACCGTATTCACCCATGGGAGTATCAGGCTTTTAGTTTCACTGGGCAGCGATTATGTGTATTTACAGTTCCACGAACTAAGGGCGAGACTCTTGGTTGGGTCTAAGCGGAAATGTAATTCATGCAGCAGGGGCTTTGGTTGAGTGTTGGGATCAAAGTTCTTCGTGGTTTTCCCGGTCCGATAGTTCAGGCCTCTCGCCGCTCAGAGGGCTGAGATATTCGCTCTGAGAGGCCTGAACCACCTGACCTGTATCGCGCGATGCGGTTCCGCCCAATTATCGTGGTGTCCCACACTTCGCAGGATGTCGTGCGGGCAACGCGCGCAACTTTCGTAAATATGGGTAGGAGGGAGATGTGAGGCAATCGTTGTGGTTGCTAGCCTCTTGGCGCATGTCTTTGCAGTTTGAGTAAGCGAGGCCAGAAATTATAGCGGTTGCGGGGTAGCTTCAACGACCCGGCAAAAAAGAGATGGCGATATTCAGTTCGGCGAAAAAAAGATAAAAAAAGGCGCCGTCGTAAGGCAGGTAACGACGGCGCCAGATTGGGTAAGCCTTTTTATGTACAAGCCCAGATTTTGTAATCCGACCCGCAATTCGGATATCGTCCCCTGGCAGCAAACATTTCTGACAAACATTTGCAGGCTTTCCCAAAAGTGTGGCAATGCCCTCAACCAGAAATGATCTAGTTAATCGCCACACATTCAGTATATTCAGCTCGGGAGATTTCTCAAGATATAACTACATGATATTTTGTTATATCATGATATATATAATGGTTATATCATTAAGGTCAGATCGGCCCACTGCAAGGGCTTGCTGCGGCAACGGGGGGAGTTGTTTGAGCAACCGTTATGGCTACACTGTAGGCAAAACAACAAAGCCTCAGGAACTGGTCTACATGGATATCACTCGCCGCCAAATTTTGCAGCTCAGCGCAGCCACCGCTGCTGTTACCCAGCTACCTGCCTGTGGCAATGATGGTCCGGAAATTTCACTTGATAAGCGTTTTCCTGGAGGGCCTTTTGGCTCCCAAAGCACGGCAGAGGAGGTCACGTTTGGCATAGACCTGTCGGGTCAGACGGCGTTGGTTACCGGCTGCAATTCGGGATTGGGCTATGAAACGATGCGTGTACTGGCACTGCGCGGCGCCCATGTAATCGGCACCGGTAGAACGCTGGAAAAGGCCGCGGCCGCTTGCGACAGCGTTGTGGGAACAACGACTCCGCTGGAGCTGGAGCTGTCCAATTATCAGTCTGCGGTTGATTGTGCAAAGAGCGTCGCTGCGCTGGGTCTGGATCTGGACATGCTGGTTCTGAATGCCGGGATTAACACCTTTGGCGAACTGGAATTAGTGAACGGTGTGGAAAAGATGCTAGTCGTGAATTACCTGGGACACTTTGTCCTGGTCGATCATTTGCTGCCGGGTATACGCGCTGCAAACAAGGCGCGCATTGTGCATGTGGGTAGCCGGTCGGGCTATACCCGTGTGCCAAAATACGGGATCGATTTTCAAAACCTGCGCGGGGAGGGTGTGTTCAATGCAATGGATGCTTATGGGCGTTCCAAGCTTGCCAACGCCCTGTTTTCGCTGGAACTGTCCCGGCGCCTCAAGGGGACTGGCGTCACCTCTAATGTTATTCACCCGGGGCTGGTCAAGACGAACATCGTTCGAACGGCACCCACCTGGTTGCGTACTTTGTTCAATCTCATGGGCGGTGTTATTGCCAAGACACCAGCCCAGGGCGCAGCAACGCAGGTGTATGTGGCGACCAACCCGGCACTTAAAGGCGTCAGCGGTGCGTATTTTGAGGACTGCAATCCTGTTCTTGTCGGAGGAGATCACCACATATTTGATGCGGCAATGGCTGTAAGACTCTGGGAAGAGGCACAGACCATCACCGGCGATTATCTTGTGTAGCGCGACTCAGGATTTGCCGCGCTGTGATTTCCCAGATTTATCGATAGTGTGACCTATAGAGAGACGCCTACTGCTGCTTGCGAAACAACAGAGTCATTCGGTCTGACTCACCAATGGCCAGCACTGCGGCCCGCTGCTCCGCGTTGCCCTCGCTTCCGCGCAGGCTTGGCGGTAGTCTCCACACAATATCCTCTGCGTCGGGACGGTCTTTGGGGTTGGCGTTAATCTCGCTTGTTGTCACCAATTTAAAGCCTGCCTCCTCGAACATGGCAATAACGGCAGACTGCTTAAGGTAGCCGCGATTTCCTACGGCCCCGTCGTCCTGGGCACTTTCTGGGGCGCGATGCTGCACTACGCCAACCAATCCGTCATCAGCGAGCAAGTCATAACACGCGGCGAGCGCCGCTGTGCGAGTACCTGCATCCGCCTCAAATCTGTTCAGGTTGTGCAGGGCGCGAATGAACAGCATGCGATCGACACTCCCCGTCAGGCCCTCGGGAACGGTTTCGAAGGTAAACCCCTGCGCCGCAATGCCGTTGTCAGTGAAACTGGCGACATTAGAAGGAAACAGGGCGGTCGATGCGATACGCTTGGCTATCATTGCGGCGTTGGCAGGGCCGAACATATGGAACATACGATCTGAATAATTGACGCCGTACAGGACACCGTCACCACCGAGATAGTTGGCAAGAATGTTCGTATACCAGCCCCTTCCAGGGAGGGCCTCGGCAACTGTCATGCCCGGTTCGACCTGGAAAAATACCAGCGTTTCAGCCGGATGTCTGGCGCTGTCGCGCGCCCTGTCTTCATCGCTGCGCAAAGCCAGCATAGAATCCAGGGTATTTTGGGTGGCAGTGCTCGGGCTTGTCCCGGTGCAACTTGCTAGCACCAGGCTAAGCAGTAACAGGCTAGGCAGTAACAGGGTTAATCTGGTGATCGCCATGATTGGCTCCTCGCAGGACAGGATGGGGGTGCATAATGTCGCTCCGGCGCGGCGGATTGTAAAGGCCAGTGTGACCAGTATTGCTCTATCTGGGCCACAGAATGACCGATTCGGCCATGCCCCGTAGACACCCTTGCTGGTTACTATGGCGTTCCAATTTTCTAGGCTTGGAGAGTATTCCATGAGCAAGGTACTGATCACCGGCGCGACAGGCTTTATTGGCAATCACGTGACTCGACTGTGCCTGGAAAAAGGCGACGAGGTCCGTGTCATGGTGATGCCCGGCGAAGATCGTTCTCCGCTGGATGGTATGGACGTCGAGTTCGTGGAGGGCAACCTGCTTGATGGCGATTCCCTGCGTAAGGCAGTAACGGGGGTAGAGCAGCTCTATCATCTGGCGGCGATGTTCGCTATTTGGACCAAAGATCCGGATCTGCACTATAAAATTAACGTCGACGGTGCCCGCATGATGATGGAAGCGGCGCTTGCCGCTGGCCTGGAGAAGGTTGTTTACACCAGCAGCGTTGCGGCTATTGGCATTGAAGGCAATGGCAAGCATTCTACAGAGAAGACTGCCTTCAACTCCTGGCCTTGGGCGAGCGAGTACATCATGTCCAAGTTTATTAGCCACCAAATGGTGAAGGGCATGGTCAGCGAAGGTTTGCCGGTCTCTATGATTCTTCCAGGACTGCCCTTTGGTCCGGGTGACCGTGCCCCCACACCAACAGGCACCATGATCTTGCGCACCATTAAGGGTCAAATGAAAAACTATTGGGACGGCGGTGTTTGTACCGTTGATGTACGCGATGTTGCGGCGGGCCATGTCTTGGCAATGGAGAAGGGTCGTATCGGCGAGTCCTACATCTGCGCCAACCGCGATGGCAACATGACCAATAAGGAGTTCCTGACCCTGATCGGAAATGTCGCCGGCGTAGAAGGCGTGGCTAAAAACGAGGTGGCGGGCAGTACTATGCTGCGCGTTGCCAAAGCGGTGGAGTTCATCTCCAAAATTACCGGTCGGGCGCCCATGACCACGTACAAAAATACCAAGTATGTTTTGCAACACGGTTATGTCGATCCCAGCAAGGCTATTGAGGAGCTGGGCCTGCCACAGACCCCAATTGAAACAGCAGTGCGAGATTCTGTGGAGTGGTTCCGGTCTAACGGCTACGTTTAGACGTCACAGCCCCGCCAGAAAGGGCTAACCGGGTTAAACTCGAGGGCGCACAACGAATTGGGCGCCAAGCTTTGGATGATATTTCTCTGCAATACGCTGCCGCTACCGACACTGGCCTGCGGCGTAGTCACAACGAAGACTGCTATGCCGCCACGCCTGCTATCGGACTTTGGCTTGTGGCCGATGGCGTGGGCGGGCATTCCTGCGGCGAAGTGGCCAGTGACATCCTACGCAATACCATCCTTGAGTAAGTGGCTGCCGGGGCAACACTGGCAGCGGCGGTCCGGCGCAGCCACGATGCTGTGCTTGCCAGAACTCGCGAGGATGTTACTACGGCTGGTATGGGATCAACCGTTGTAGCGTTGCTAATGCAAGGGCGGGAGTATGAAGTGGCCTGGGTTGGCGACAGCAGGGCATACCTTTTCCGTTGCGAACTGACACAGATAACCCACGATCACAGTCGGGTAAACGAACTGATTGCCAAGAACCTTATTAGCAAAGAGCAGGCCCATGCACATCCGCATGTGCTGACCCAGTCTCTGGGCATTTCCCAGGAAATGGAATTGAATCTCGGCAGCGCGGCGGGATGCTTGCAGCCAGGTGAGCAAATCTTGCTGTGCAGTGATGGCCTTAACGATGAATTGTCCGACGGTGATATTGCCCCGTTGATGGCGGCAAACAAATCACCTCGCGCACAGGTGGATGCACTGATTATGGGTGCACTGAGGAGTGGCGGGGCAGATAATGTCACCGTTGTCGCTGTGGGAGACAATCCCGTAGAGGCGCAGGGGGTCCCTACGCGGACTGAGAATCATCCTAAAACCCTCGAAACGACCCAAAATCGGTTCCAAACGGGGCACCACAAGCCCTCGCATAGAGCGGAATTTCCCTTTAAAGTCCTTATTGCGCTTATTGCGCTTATTGCAGTGGCATCACTGTCGCTGCTGTTGTTGCAGTAAGCTAGGGAGGAAACACCGTTGGAGATCGTTGGTACAAAAATAGGCCGCTACGATATTCTGGAACATATCGGCGAGGGTGGTATGGCGCATGTTTACCGCGCGTTCGATCCAGAAATCAACCGTACCGTTGCCGCGAAAATTCTCAAGGAAGAACACTGCGAGGACGCAGAGCGCCAAAGCCGCTTCATTAAGGAAGGTAAAGCGGCCGGCGCTCTGGCGCACCCCAATATTGTGACTGTCTATGACGTCGGGCAGATCAACGACGTCCCGTACATCATGATGGAGTTGCTTGAAGGCAGAACGCTAGGCGACATTTTGCAGGCGCAAGAGCAGCTGTCACTCGAAGCCATCATGCAAATTGGCATACAACTGGGCAGCGCCCTTGATTACGCCCATGAGAAGGGCGTTGTGCATCGCGACATGAAGCCAGACAACATTATCCTCTCCTCGGATGGCGTTTCGGCCAAGGTGGCTGACTTTGGTATCGCTCGCATGCAGATCTCCGGGGACGAAGAAACGACCCAGGTTGGATTAATGCTGGGTACACCTCGCTACATGTCACCTGAGCAGGCTACGGGTGATCCGGTTGATGGACGCTCCGATCTATTTGCCGTGGGCGTCATCCTTTACGAGATGATTACCGGCAAGAAGGCCTTTGACGCCGACACCATGCCCGCACTCATCATGCAGATCATTAATAGAGATCCGCTACCCATCCGGCAAATAAATTCTGAAGCACCTATAGGCCTGCAAAAGATTGTTAAAAAGCTGCTGCAAAAGAAGCCAGCGCGCAGATTCCAGAGCGGACGTGAACTCAGCGAGGCACTTGAGCGAGAATTGCTTGCCTTGCGCGATACGCAAGAGGAAAAGGCCGGTTATCTGCCACTGCAGGTGAAATGGACAGCGATTATGTCTGCCCTTGTTGCGGTGGCGATGGCAATTAGTGCAACGCTGGTTTTTCAAGCCCAGAGTAAGGCGTTGACGCAGCAGGCCATCGACGGCGGTATATCATTAAGCAAATTTGTTGCGGTGCAGGCTGCCATACCAGTGCTCAGCGAGGATTGGGTAACACTTGATTCATTTGTGCAGGACGCTGTCGCCAGGGAGAGTTTTCGCTACCTGGTGGTGTCGGATCACGAAAAGATTGTGCGTGTGTCCAGCGATGCATCGCTTGTCGGCAAGGCCAGGCCAGCGGGAGAGGGCAGCGAAGTGATTTTTCAGCAGGATTCAATAGAAGTGTTGGATGCTGGCGGTGTGTTCGACTTTAGTTTGCCGATCCTATTCAACGAAACGATCGTTGGCGGCGTCAATGTCGGTCTGGATACTGGGCAGCTGGATGCGGCACTGGCAACAACGCAACGCATGATGGCCTTCCTGGTGGTTGCGGTGGTACTTGCCGTTGCCGTTGCGCTGTTTCTTTTTAACAAGTTGATTGCAAAAAATATCTTGCTGGCAACCCGAGCCATAAAAATGTTTGGCAATGGGCAATTGGAAACACGTATATCCAAGCAGCGCGCAGATGAAATCGGTGAACTCTTCAAATCGTTTAACACCATGGCTGATTCTCTTGAGGATCGAGTTGATACAGATGCTATGCCGAACGCTGAAGAGAATAGATTGTTGAGCGATACGCAGCTCACCGAGATCGACGTCAGCGGCATCACGCAGTCCGTGGCCGGGGACCAGACCATTGTGTCTAATGCCCAGGATGGGGTGGGAGATCATACTATTGTATCGTTCGACCACGACGATTCTAACGACCAAACCATCGTATCGAGTGGCCAGGATGATTCGCTAGATCAAACCATAGTGTCAAATACACAGGATGACTCGGACGGCCAGACCATTGTGTCTAGCGGCCACTATGATTCGGAAGACAAAACCATTGTATAGATCTGCTATGACGGTGCGGATGACGCAAACATCAGATCGGACATTACTCCCGATTATGCCTCTCAGCAAACTGTTGCGTGCACTGCTTGTGTTGGCGCTACTAATACTAGTAGTAGCGGCCTGTGCGCCCTCACCGCAGCGAGAGTTGAGCATGGCGGGCATGGATATTGTTGCCAAGGATGATCGCTACGCACTGGTACGGCTTGGTAGGCAACAAACATTTGAAGACCTGGCGACTGTTTTTCTGGGGCACCGGGCTGAAAGTTGGCAGATCAGGGAAGTGAATGCTGACCAGGGAGTGCGGTCCGGGCAGATCGTAGCGGTCCCGCTGCAGCCGGTAAATCCCAGCTCCGTATACACTGACGGTTATCGTACCTTGCCGATACTGTGCTACCACCAATTCAGTGTTGGTAAAGCATCGCACCAGTTGGAACTGAGTGCTCAGGAATTTGAGCAGCAAATCAAATACCTGTTGGATAACGAATATTACATTTTGTCATTTGCTCAGGTGCGCGAGATTATGTTGCAGGGCAGGCCAATCCCTGAGCGCGCCGTCGTGCTCACAATCGATGATGGCTACCGTTCAGTTTACGATGTGGCATGGCCCATCCTGAAAAAACACAACGTTAAAGCAACGCTGTTCAATTACACAGACTTTATTGGCGCACCGGCGGCTCTTACCTGGGCGCAGATAAAGGAGATGTCAGCGTCCGGGTTGATCGAAATAGAGTCCCACGCAAAGAGCCACAGCAGTCTTTCGCAACAGCCTTCCGATATCAGCGAGGCGGCATACCTGGCACGTTTGCGCGAGGAAATTGCCGGTTCGAACAAAGCGTTTCGGCGTCACCTTGGCAAGGCGCCCAGCTTTCTCTCTTACCCTTACGGCAATAGCAGCAAGCAAGCGTCAGATGTAGCGCGTCAGGAAGGCATGTTCCTGGCGGCAACGGTCACCAGAGGCCGTAACGCGGTCTTTGCTGACCCGTATCTGCTGCACCGCAGCATGGTTTACGATCGGCACGACATGGCCGACTTTGAAGGCATGCTGCAGACCTTCACTGCGAAGCAGTTGAAATGAGCGTGCGTCCGTTGGCCTTGTTGTCGCTGGTTGGCACTCTCGCGCTGGCCCTGCCGCAGCTGGTGCTTGCAGATGCCACCCGGGATTTCGTCGAGGCGCAGAAACACGCTGCACGCCAGATGACTCAGGAAGACAGTCTGGCCCAAGCGCTAGCTCTGTGGCGCACACTGCTGCCGTTGGATTCTACCCAGGACGAAACGCGTAAAGCTATTGCGGATCTGGAGCGCGATATTGCCAGTCGCGTGAAGACTTTGTTGCGTAGCGCAGAGCGCGCTTACGCCAGTGGTCGCCCCAGTGAAGGCGATGATTACATGCTTAAAGTACTGGCATTGCAGCCAGACCAAACCGACGCTCTGGCACGTCTGCGTAAGAGCCATTCTGCTTTTGCCCGGCGGCAACAGCGGGAAAAGAGCGCAGAAGAGTACCAGTCTGCGGCAAGCAAGGTCGCGCCACTGTCGCCAGTAGATGATTCGCTTAAGCAACTCAAAGCGCTGGAAAGAAAGCGCAATTATTCCGGTATGTTGGCGCTGGCAGAATCTTCGGGCACCACAGGGCAAGCTGCTGCAGCTCCCTTGTTGCGCGACGCTCACGTCGCATTGGCGGATAAGGCTGAGCGTTCTGGAAAGCTGGATGATGCGCTACTGCATATGGAGTCGGCAATGAACCTGCAGCCAGTGGAAAATGACCCATTGCTGGATCGCATAGCAACGTTGCGTGGACGGCTCAGTACGTCCTGGTATGAGAAAGGGTCGCGCCTGATTAAAGTCGATTTGCCTGCAGCGATTGATGCGCTGCGCAAAGCCATCAGTTTTAATCCCTACAATGATAATGCCCGTCGCAAGCTGGCGCAGGCCGAAATGCTACAGCGGAATCTGAACAGGATTGAAGGGGCTCGCTGAGTCGCTCGCTTATTGCGGTAGTCGCCATCGCTGGCGCCACTGCGCTGGGTAGAATTGTCTAGGCAGCGGTAGTGTTTGGGGCGTAGAGGGATGGCTAGTCTTTTGGCTCGCCAGCTTTGCCCGAAAGTGTGGTGTCGATAAAAGTCGTCTGATTCATAGAGTCCTGTTCCTGGCGCGGCCCGGAATAACTCTCGGTGACTCGAAAAATAATATCGTGAAGACGTATTTCATCTTCGTGGTGCAGTGCGTGGCGCCCCTCTATCGTTTTGCCGTTTACCACCGTGCCGTTTGACGAACCCATATCCTGTACGTAGAGCTGGCAGTCTTCTACAACAAATTGTGCATGACGCCGCGACACATGCGGTGTAACAACCGCCAGCTCACATTCCAGGGAACGGCCGACCACAACCGGATCGGTAATACCGAAACTCAATCCTGAAAGAGGCCCGGTCTCGGCGGAAATAATCCAGTTGGTATCTTCACTGATCTCTTTCTGGAAGTAGGTAGAAACACTACCGTGGCGCCTATCATTAATCGGCGTAATATTGCTCAGTACCCGCCGCTCGACAAATGACGTGGTGCGCATAATACCTCGTGGGGTGATCTGGAAGTACCAGGCCAGGGCAAAGTTCAGCGGAAAACCAAAGATGGCTATGTACAGAAAGGCGCGCGAAGCCTGGTCCGAATCGAGGCCCACTGCGGGCGCTACGATGTCACCGACTTGCAGGATAAACCAGCAGGCTATTATGTAATAAACGCAGGTGCGCATTACCCTGCGGCGTTTCAGTTCGCGCAAAAAATAGCCGGGGGAGGATCTACCCTCTGGCATCAGTTAAGGTTTCTCAGCTTCTTTTTAAGCGACTGCGCCTGCGAGCGATAGATGCGGGCATTTTCGTGTTCGGGGTCGAGAGACAGGACCTGATCCCAGAGTGCAATGGCCTTATCCAGATTCTGGCCGCGGTAGGCGTTAAGGGCCTGCCGATGCAGGTTTTCCACCTCAGCGGGGTCCACCTCCATAGGTTCCATGGGAGCGGCGTTTTCACCCTCGATGACCATTTCCTCTGCGACGGGCATTGGCTCGTCCGGCTCGTCATAATCTTCCCGGGGCTCCTCGGGCATTGGCATACCCGACTCACCATCGGCGGCAAAGGAGGCTCTTGCGGTGTCTGTCAGGGGAATGCGGATGGCCTGACCTGGATATAAGGTGCGCGGCTCGGCGATACCGTTATATTTTGCCAGCGCGTGAAATTTGTAGACGCTGCCCAGGTATTGTTTGGCCAGACTGGAGAGGGACACCCCGTTGCCCAGAGTGACTTCTTGATATTCCTCTGGGAAATAGATCGATGAGGGGGTATCGATCTGATCAATAATGTCGGCCGCTACATCACTGCCTGGCTGCTCCTGACGAAAGATCACCAGCTCTACTCTGGCGGCCTCGGCATCGCCGTTGGCGAGCAGTCTCAGGGACTCCCTGAAGCGCGCCTTGGCATTGACCCCTTCAAGGGGCACATAGGCAGGAGTGACTGGCTCAGCAGGCTGTTCTTGGGTGCCACCGGTGGCACAGGCCTGGATCAGCAGGGCTGTGAGAACAACAATCCATAGTCGATATCTCACTGCAAAATCCCTCCCTGGGTGAAGTCAGCGAGATACTATAACCTAAGCCCACCGGCTTACAAAGCCAGTGGCTTCGGCCAAATGGGGCAATAGTGCGCCATTTCAGCGCCGTACGCAGGGCTCTGGGAAGCTCTGCCTTGGCTGAATTACACCGCGGCCAGATATTCCCGGCAAATGCCTTCACCCAGTGCTGCCGTCAGCTGTGCGCTATTGCCGCCGGACAATTCTATCTGGCGTGCGGCCAGACAGTAGCGGAACAGCGGATAGTCGCGGTCGACGCCGGTACCGCCGTGACAGTGCTGGGAGGCCTGGCTGACCCGATGGGCAACATCACCACACCAGATTTTGGCCATCGTAACGGCCTCGCCAGCGGGTCTGCCCTGATCAATGAGCGATGCCGCCTGCTGAGTTACCAGTCGCAGGCATTCGATATCGATATAGCAGTCTGCAACCCGGTGACTGACTGCCTGAAAGGTTGCGATTTTGCGATCGAACTGCTCACGCTCTGAAGTGTACTGGCCCGTCATGCGCATCATTTTGTCGCACAAGCCCAGTGCATAGGCTGCCAGCGCTGTGCGCGAGGCGTTGTGCGCCCATTCCATAGCAGCCACCGCCTCGCTGCCCCGTGCGACTACATCTTGCATGGGCACCTGAACCGCATTCATCACAAGCTCGTGGCGTGTTTCACCGCTGGTTACGATCTGTGGGTTTAGGCTTACGCCCGCTGCTTTGGGGTCAATCAATGCGACCAACAATGCTTCGCCGGCACGTGCAGACACTAAAATGCGGTCTGCAGCGAGCGCCTGAGTGACACAAATTTTCGTGCCACTAAGAGCATAGCCGCCTTCTACGGCTTCGGCAGTGCTGCCCGGCTGGCCAGGATCATCATTGTTGTATTCCTCCAGGGCGGAGGTCACAAGATTCTTGCCGCTAGCGATACCCGGCAGCCAGCTGTCTTTCTGTGCATCAGTGCCGAAACGGCGCAGGGTGCCTGCGGCGCCTACCAGCACCGGTAGCACCGGCACAGGTGCCACGGTGCGGCCCGCTTCCTCGCACAATGTGGTGAGACTGAAAAAGCCCATGCCCATGCCGCCCTGGCTCTCTGGCAGATCGACGCCAAGTAAGCCTGCCTCGGCCAGTGCCTGCCACAAATCCCGGTCAAAACGTTCCTCGGTTTGTTCGATGGCCTTGAGCTTGTCGACGTCTGTGAAGTCGCCCAAAATTTGTTGGGCCAGTTGCCGCACGCTGATGAGTTCTTCTGAAATTGTAAAATCCATGACGCTTGCCTCTTAGCGTGTGCGGGGCATCCATAGCCCCGCCATTGCGATAATGTCTCGTTGAATCTCGTTGGTGCCACCGCCAAAGGTGAGGATGGAGCCTACCCGCCAGCGGAATTCGAGTTTGCCCTTGAGGGCGGCACCGGCGGAGTCCGCGCCAATGGTTCCGGCGGTGCCCAGCACTTCCAGCAGCAGCCGGTACAGCTCAACGAAAAACTCACTGCTATAGACTTTTGCCATCGAGGCTTCGGCCATATCCAATGGGCCCTGATCCATCGTCCAGGCCTGCTTCCAGCAGATCAGCTTGACCACTTCCAGTCCGGTCTTTACCCGGGCCAGATTGTGCTGCGCCCAGGCCTGCTCGATGACTTTGCCTCCTCCAGGCGCATGGGTTTTAGCGGCCCACTCGCAAACACCCTGATAGAGCGAGTCAACCTGTCCGTGGGTGAACAGCGAGAGACGTTCGATGTTGAGTTGCCCGGTAATCAGCTTCCAGCCCGCGTTGACTTCGCCCACACGGTACTTATCGGGCAGGCGCACGTCGTTGTAGTAGGTGGCGTTGGTGCGTACCCCCAGTGTGTGCACTGGCGTGATAGAGAAGCCTTCGTAGTCGGTGGGTACAAGGAACATGGTCAGTCCCTTGTGCTTCTTCGATGCATCCGGATCAGTGCGCGCAGCGAGCCAGACATAGTCCGCGTAGTTGGCGAGGCTAGTCCACATCTTCTGGCCGTTGATAATCCAGTGATCGCCGTCTCTTACAGCCTTTGTTTTCAGGCTGGCAAGGTCGGTACCGGCGCTGGGCTCGGAGTAACCAATAGCGACAACAACTTTGCCGTTCTTCACACCGCCAACGACTTCCTCGCGTACCTCGGCATTGGCATTGGCTGCAATCACTGGAGTGACCGCTTCGGTAGTGAGGAATGGATAGGCAAAACCGGAGCGCACAACTTCATCGGTAAAGATGTATTGCTGCACGTTCGACAGCTCCTTGCCACCCAGTTCCTTGGACCAACTCAATCCAATCCATCCATCGGCACCCATACGCGCGTACTGCTTGCGAAACTCCGGGCCGCCGCCTTCCTTTAGCTCGTCGTCTTTCATTTCCAGCAACAGTTCTGGCGTCATGACAGTCTTCATGTACTCACGTACTTCCTGTTGCAGGGCTTTTTCCTGCGTTGATAACTCAATGTTCATTGGTCTGGACCTCTAGCCAGTGAAGGCAGGGTAGTGCCCTGCTGTAATGGTAATGTAGTTGTGATGTAGTTGTGATGTAGCGGTGATGCAGTCTTGATGTGTTGTCGTTGCGGCAGTTTGCCAGTAAGTCTCGCTGCATTTCTCACTATGCACCTCTTTGTACATCGGCAATGAGCCTTTTCTGTATGGCAGTATCGCCGGTTTCCACCGTGCACTGCCAGGTGTCTACCAGCCCACCGTAACGGCGCTGTAGTGATGCCGGGACTTGCTCAATATCTTCTTCAACGATGGCAAATGTGTTAAGAATTTCGTCGTTGATCAATGCACCCATGTCCTGCCAGCGTCCCTCGCGGGTCAGTTGGTTGGCTTCTTCCTGCACCTCGCCCCATCCGTGCAGCTCCAGCACGGGTCGATAGGCTGGCGTTGACGCATAGAAACCGATCTGGCTTTGTACGGCCGACTTCGATTGCTCGAATGCCTGTTCGTCAAGCCCAGTCACCACCATTACCGGGGAGCTGATATCAATCGCGTCGCGCTGTCTTTGGGCCGTATCCAGGCCCCGTTGCACGGCGGGCAGGGTCACCTCCTGTAGATATTTTACGGTGGTAAAGCC
>JBLFXU010000033.1:0-15366 GCA_047609575.1 Bacteroidia bacterium
ATCGCGCATAAATCTCGAAAAAAAGGTACTAACAGATTAACTTCTTGAGGCCTGGAAAATCCACCTCCAGATCTCAAGCAACTGCCCTGCTCCACTTTGCAAACGCACTCACAATCTGCCCCCCCCATAGTGTTCGCCCTCACAAGGTGTCTTCCCAGGTTGAATAAATCACTAACAGCAGCATATGCACCTGGAAACATTTGAGCCTGCGTCACCGATTTGAATAGTCGGGATGCGGCGCCACGCACTCCCGCTCACGCAACCGGGTCGTTTCATGGGAATACCCTGCGCAATTGTTCACATACCGAGAAGTATCCCGGATAACATCTGGCATCAACTCACGATAAGCGACTGCATAAATACGCCACTTATCCGTCACGATATTCTCGGGTTAACCGGTTCCGCCCGCTCTATCGCAGCACAGGCGTCACCCCAACCCTCGCAGTGTGAGCGTCCCTTGTGCCCGCGAATCATGTTGAGTAAGCCCTTACATGACGCGTAGAGCCTGAAGAACAACAACACGTTTCGCCGTTCATGTGAGCTGATGGGTTTCATCGCGCAAACCAGCTTATCGTCATACATAAATCGCTCGCTCACACCTACAGACCCATACGCGTTAACACGCACTTTGGTGCCTACAGGGAGGCGAGGCCCCAGGACGACAGCATCCAGGAAATCTCCATCGCCACCAATATACTGATGAATTGATCCGTAGTTGTAGAGACAGGGGACCGGTGATACAAAATCAATTATCCCGCTGCTACCTCGCTTGAGGAAACTGCCACGGGGAATTTCGATCACAACCTCTACACTGGGTGGAGGCTGCGGCAACGGTGCTATGTTCGACATAGCAGGCAATCTATCGCGCAACACCCATGGTCGCAACCTCAAACTGACACACCCAAATTTCCCATCTATGTCGCTGGCCAAGACTTAGCGTGTAATCCCGGCCAAATTTCGTACCCCGGGGAGAATCCCATGCCACACCACATACCAACACGATATTTGCCCGCAGATTTCGAGGGTTTTTCTAGTCGGCTTGGGGAATGGCTCTGGAGTGCTCATCGGCAGTCATCCAGAGTCCAGTAGAGTGGCCGGCTCTTGTCCATTACCGGGGCGGGGGGATGGATGAGTCTATACAGTGATCTGGCGGGCGGACTGGCGCGTGGAGGTGGAAAATCGTGTTGGATCAGGCCCGGGGGATGAGCAGATAGTCGAATTCACTGTGCACATCCTTATCTCCTCCAGAGCAAGTTCATTCGGCCAAAAAAAACCCACCTGGATCTCTCCGGGCGGGCTCTCGTATCGCTGGGGCAGACGACTACTTTTTAGCTCGAGTCTTGGCCTTGGCAGCAGTGGCCTTTTTCTTAGGGGCCGCAACTTTCTTCTTTGCTGGTGCTTTTTTCTTAGCTGGCGCCTTTTTCTTAGCTGGTGCCTTTTTCTTGGCTGGTGCTTTTTTCTTAGCTGGTGCCTTTTTCTTTGCTGGTGCTTTCTTCTTAGCCGGTGCCTTTTTCTTTGCTGTTGCTTTGCCAAGCGCCTTCTTTGACGCGGCTTTGAGCTTTTTCTCTAGAGCTTTGGCCTGCTTGTTTGCTCTTTTCTCAGCGGCCTTGGCTCGGGCCACTAGTTTTCGCTCAGCCTGGCGCAGTTGCTTGGTAAGTTTTTTCTCCAGCGCCTGAACTTTCCTGGTGTCCGCTTTGATGCGAGCACGCGTCCATCTTTCTGCCTGATCCGCCAAATGCCTCGCCTTATCCAGTTCGGCCTTTATAGCAAGCTCTGCCTTTTTCTCCAGCAATTTCTCTTCAGCTGCCAGATGCTTCGCTTTCAACTTAGCGGTATCTACCCACTGGTCCATCTGGCCCAAAGCCTCGCCAATCGCGTTACGAAAAACATTACCCTTCGCAGGCTTCTTAGCCGCTGGCTTTTTAGCAGCTGCAGCAGTTCGTTTTGCAGGTGCTTTTTTCTTTGCAGGTGTCTTTTTCTTTGCTGTGACCATTTCGTTACTCTCCAATAATTGATGACATCCAATCGCCGGGGGAAAATAGCAATAAAAGTCAAACCGTACAACAGAACTTTGGTAGCTTTTATAGATGATTAGGGGGTACTAGCAAGTTAACCTGGGGACATGGACTTTTGCTAGGCAAACTTGGAGCGGTAATAACAATTACTTTCTCACGCCCATTTCAAAACTAATTGGATCAATCCATTTTCGTTTCTCACTTTACCAGCGAAAACGAGTTAAGTTGTCCGTACTATTCATGGCCAGATTCGAGCAATCTGGGCCGGTAAAGTTGTCAGTGCTATTACTTCGCCAGGGACAGCATGACTTCTTTACACTCAGGGTACTCAATTTCTCGATAACTGCCCCAATAGCTACGTTGGACTTGGGTTTCTCTCAGTGACAGAGCTCGAACGTAAAGATGGCACACAGTTCGCAACAGCTGGACTGCCCGAGGCCGCTCCTGTAGTTGACAAAACCCTGCGCGATCGCGGTATTGACCCTGATCGCCTGTCAGTTATAAAACTCGGCGCTATATACCGGCTCCGCGCTGCACCGCCCTGGCTTCAGCGGCTGGTCATCGGTTTTGCGCTGCTGGCAATTCATAACTACATGGGCCGCACTGCGAGCGGACCGGCGCTGATCTTTCTGGCTGGTATGCAATTAGTCAGCGGGCTAATCATTTTGATGGCTGCCTGCAAGGTGCTGGTTACAGCCACTGAAAGGCTGGCGCACGCTTCCACTGGAACCACTACACCGCAGATACAGTCGCCGCGATATTGTCCACAATACCTGAATTGGTGGTGATCGCTTTCATCATCCCCATTAGTCCAAGCATGGCATTTGTGGTCGCCCTGGTCACTATTTACAACAACGCCCTTGTCTTTAGCCTTTACTCCTATTTCCTGCCCAAGGATAAACATGGCAAGTTCCTCATGCCGATTCCGATTACTGAAGCCGGAACACAAGTGCTTATTGGTGGCGGTGCCATGGGATTGATACTCGGGCTGGTCATGTTGACCTTCAAAACCTCCGGTCAAGCCATGAGTAGTTTTAACCCCTTCGACCTTGCCTTCATCAGCTTCATATTGCTGACAATTTTCGCTATCTGTTTTTACAAGCTGATTACCCGTTATGTCAAGGAAGAAGCCGCTGTCAGGGAGCATCTGTACATGTCTGACATGTGATATCGAGCAACGTCTGAATATTGTCTACGAGAACATCAGGCCAACCAAGTTAGTGACGATTGTGCTGTTTTTTATCATTGGCGCTCTAGGCGCTTGCGTTGGCGGTCACCAGGTGTCCGGTTTTGCGCAGTTCATGCTTAGCGAGATTCAGTTCAATCCGATTCTTACCGCTTTTATACTCGCCGTTTTTGCTGGCATGAGCGAGTACGTGATTTTATGGCAGTCACATCGCAAGCAGGAGTACGGTATTGCACTGGCTAATGCATTCGGTGGCATCACCCAGGTTATATTCCTGGTATTTCCTTACACACTGCTGGGCATCGCAATCTATCAGTCTTTTCTCGCTCCGGGCCATCCTCGCTTACCTTTGGAATTTTCCGTGCCTCATGTGTTACTGCTGCTATATCTCTTTCCGGCGTTCTATACCCTTTCATCATTGATAGAGGAAGATCACACCCTGGGTATACTCGATACAGTGATATTGGCAGGCATCTTTCTGTTTCTGATCGTCCTGCTTGCCACTTATGGTGGTAGTGCTACCTAAGGTGCTGACAAGTGAACGGGCCTATGCCTAAGTATTCATTGGCGGGTTTATCAAATTCGGCCATTAATTTGTGAGTACCATCAGGACGGTTCAGACAAATTGAGGGCTTGAGGTCTTGAGGTCTTGAGGGCTTGAGGTCTTGAGGTCTTGAGGTCTTGAGGTCTTGAGGTCTTGAAAATCTACCACAAGATTTCGAGTAACTGCCCTGCGCCAGTCTGCAAACGCACTCGCCCTTAGATCCCGATAGTGTGGCATCCTAACCCGATGGCGACCAAGACTACATGGATTGGACAGGGCAGCATGAGTGTCAAGGAACCGTTGAGCCTACGTCACAATACCCAACAACAGTAGATACCTTTAGGTGAATCCTTCTACTGCTGCGCCCCTGGTACTAACATTTTCAGGCAAAGGCTTTCTTCAAAAAAGCCACACGGCTTTGCATGCCGGCCTGGCTCAGCGGGCTGGCGCCCATCGCGTCGTAGCCATGGACCGTGCCCTTTGTTTCATTGAGGACAACTTCAATCCCCGCCTCCTGCAGTTTCAGTGCGTGCTCAAGGCCCTCATCGCGCAACGGGTCGAACTCCGCGGTCTCCACATAGCTGAGCGGCAGGTCATGCAACTGCCCAAAACCCGGAGCTGCATAAGGTGGCGCCACTCCATCGGGGTAACAGCTCAGATAGATATCCCACATGTTGCGGTTGGAGTGTGCGTTGAACAACGGCACATCTACGAAATCAGTGGCTGAAGGAGTGGAACAGGTATTGTCCATGACCGGATAGACCAGCATTTGCGCGCACAGTGCTTCGGGCATTTCGTCCCTGGCCTTTTGCGCGACACCCGCAGACATTGCCCCGCCGGCACTGTCACCTCCTACTGCGATACGGCTGACATCAACGCCAAGCGTAGCGGCATTATCCACCACCCATTGCAGCGTCACATAACAATCGTCGAAGCCGGCTGGAAAAGGATGTTCCGGCGCAAGCTGGTAATCCACGAATATGATCTTACAACCCGCGTCTACAGCATAGCGCTGGCAATTTGTAATGTGCAGGCCTGCATAGGTAATCGCAAAAGCGCCACCATGATAATAGATCAGTGTAGGCGCGGGTTCTTGTAGGGCAGAGGGCGTCATAGTGAAAACATGCAGGCGCGTACCATCAGCGCGTGCAATGTGGTGATCCTCCACGGCCACGTCGAGGGAGCGCCGAACGAAGTAGCACTGTATTTTCGATACCCAATTAATCAGGAACAATATCCAGGGCTTGAACGCGATGGTTATCGCCGGCATCTTGGCAAAGTCGTCATGTATGGCGTATTTTTTCTTCATACAGCTCATTGTAAGCCATCGAAGGGGTCGAGAAGATAACTTTCTGAATTAAGTGAAATCCAAAGCAGTCTATCGATGGTGCCTTGGGTAATAACTAGCTGGATATCTGGGCGACTCGGCGCGCCATGCGATTTTTCAAGCAGTGCGGCGAGAAAGTGCACTAAAGGACCGACAACAGAGCCAGACCGTGTACCTAATGCTATCTGACGGGCGCGCAGCTATGGGGCGCCTAGCCGGATTGGGAGCGCTTGTAGGTGTTCATCGCTGGAATGCCACATTCCGAAGAGAGTAAGAATCACTACCAGCATGGCGCTTGACTGCATTTCAGGGCTGGATTTACCCGGCCCGTAAGAGTTAACGTGTGGATACCCGTTAAACTCGATAATCGACACGTTCAGCGGGAACCGGAGAACCTCATGACGCGCTTCATGCGCCTGTACATTCGCATCGTCGATACCATTAACTATCGTCTGGGGCGCGTGGTGATGTATGGCATTTTTGTCATGATCGGCATCCTGTTGTGGTCCTCCATCTCCAAGACATTTTTCCTGCCATCACTATGGACATTGGAGATGGCGCAGTTTGCCATGGTGGCCTACTACATCCTCGGTGGGCCCTACGCGATGCAAATGGGTTCAAACGTGCGCATGGATCTGTTCTATGGTTCCTGGAGCACAAAGCGCAAAGCCTGGTTCGACGCCCTGACGGTATTCTTCCTGATTTTCTATCTCGGCGTACTGCTCTATGGCGCCGTTGACAGCACGAGCTACGCACTGGAGTACAACGAGCGCAGCAACTCGGCGTGGCGCCCTTATATGTGGCCTATCAAAGTGATCATCACTAGCGGCTTCGCACTCATGTTGTTACAAGCTGTGTCTGAGCTGTTCAAAGACATTGCCAAAATCCGCGGGGTCGAACTCTGATGTCTGCGGAAATGATCGCACTCTTCATGTTCTCATCGATGATGCTGATGCTCATGACGGGACAGCGCGTTTTCGGGGCCATTGGCGCTGTAGCGGCGGTCGCCGCCATTTCCATGTGGGGCACTGGTGGCTCGGACATCCCCTTCTCCTCTGCCATGAAGCTGATGAAGTGGTATCCGCTGCTCACCCTGCCCATGTTCATCTTCATGGGTTATGTGCTGTCAGAGTCGCGAATCGCCGATGACCTGTACAAAATGTTTCACGTGTGGACAGGCTCATTGAATGGCGGCCTGGCTATCGGCACTATCGGTCTAATGGTGCTGGTATCGGCGATGAACGGACTGTCAGTCGCGGGCATGGCGATCGGCGCGACCATCGCTCTGCCAGAATTACTCAGGAGAGGTTATGACAAGCGCTTCGTAACCGGCGTCGTACAGGCGGGATCATCGCTCGGCATCCTGGTGCCGCCCTCCGTTGTACTGGTTCTTTACGCCATGATCGCCCGCCAACCCGTAGGACAACTCTGGCTCGCAGGCATTGTGCCAGGGCTGATTATGGCGGGTCTTTTCATTCTTTATATCGCTATTCGCTGCCATCTGCAGCCGCACATGGGTCCGGCTCTTTCCGCGGAAGAGCGCAACGTCCCAATGAAAGAGAAATTGCGCTTGCTGCGCGCAGGGCTGCTGCCCATCGGCATCTTTGCTGCGATGATGGTGCCATTTCTGAATGGCTGGACGAGTCTCGTTGAAAGTTCTGCCATCGGCGCTATGACTGCCTTTTTCGCGGCGGTGTTCAAGCGCCGTATGACTCGCCAGGTGTTCGAGGCGTCTGTACGCCAGACGCTGGGCATTTCGTGTATGTTTATGTGGATCATTCTCGCGGCACTGGGGTTCGGAGCCGTATTTGATGGCCTGGGTGCGGTGGGCGTTATCGAGAACCTCTTTACCGAGCAGATGGGCCTGGGACCCTGGACCATCCTGATCCTGATGCAGCTGTCTTTTCTTGTTATGGGCATGTTTCTCGACGATACCGCTATGCTGGTTATCGTCGCGCCACTTTATGTGCCGTTGGTCAACGTACTGGGTTTCGATCTCGTATGGTACGGCGTGCTATATACCATCACTACCCAGATTGCCTATATGACACCCCCCTTTGGCTACAACCTGTTTTTGATGCGCGCTATGGCGCCGCCTGAAATAAGCTTGCGGGACATCTATACCTCTATCGTTCCATTTGTTTTTATCATGCTGCTGGCGCTGGCGCTCGTCATGGCCTTTCCACAGCTGTCCCTGTGGCTGCCCGAATACGTCTACGGCAAGTAAAGACTTTTCCCCGTTAGCGCCGCCTGATAAGGTCGTCAGTCAGCACATTTTCACAGTCACCAGGTTTGCAAGGAAAACACCTATGAGCAATAGACGCAGCTTCCTGAAAACCGCGGGTGCAGGGCTTACCGGCGCAGCGGGTATTGCAGCCATCGGAGCGCCCGCGGTGCACGCGGCCAGTAAAACCACAATCAAGTGGCGCCTGCAAACTTACGCCGGTACCGCGCTGGCTGAGCACGTGGTAAAACCCGCTGTTGAGGCTTTCAACAAGGTCGCAGGCAGCGACATGCAGATTCAGCTGTTCTATGCAGACCAGCTCGTGCCAACCGGTGAATTATTCCGCGCAGTGCAAAAAGGCACCATCGATGCGGTGCAATCGGACGACGACTCCATGGCCTCGCCTACCGAAGTGGCCGTTTTCGGCGGCTACTTCCCCTTCGCCAGCCGTTACTCTCTCGATGTGCCCGTACTGTTCAACCAGTATGGTCTTGCCGAAATTTGGGAGGCCGAGTACGCCAAGGTTGGCGTAAAACATATTTCGGCCGGCGCCTGGGACCCCTGCCATTTCGCAACCAAAGAGCCCATTCGCAGCTTGAAAGACTTGCGCGGAAAACGCGTGTTCACATTTCCAACAGCCGGCCGCTTCCTCACACAGTTTGGCGTCGTCCCCGTCACACTGCCATGGGAAGATATCGAAGTTGCACTGCAGACTGGAGAGCTGGATGGGGTCGCCTGGTCCGGGATTACCGAGGATTACACCGTTGGCTGGGCCGATGTCACAAATTATTTTCTGACCAACAACATCTCTGGCGCCTGGGCCGGTTCATTTTTCGCCAACATGGAAAAATACAATGCGTTGCCCGAAAGGTTACGCCAGTTGTTGTCACTGGCCATCGATAGTTCCCACTACTATCGCCAGTGGTGGTACTGGGGTGGAGAGGCCTCACTGCGAGTAGAAGGGAAGAAGATGCAGCTCACCACGATCCCTGATGCAGAATGGGCGCAGGTCGAGGCTGCCGCAGTGGAGTTTTGGGATGATATTGCCGCCGAGTCGGAGACCAAGGCAAAGGTTGTTAACATCATCAAGAAATACAATGCGGATATGCAGAAAGCCGGACGACCCTATCGTTATACTTAAGTAGGGCGAAAATCGAATTCAACTCAACTCAACTGAGCCGGAGGGACCATGGCAGGCAACCTGTCCTTTGACGAACTAAAGAAAAAAGTCGCCGGAGGCGAGATCGACACGGTCATCGCGGCACTTCCTGACATGCAGGGTAGACTGGCTGGCAAGCGCTTTCGCGCCGAGTTTTTTGTCAGCACTGCCTGGGAAGAAACGCACTGTTGCGACTACCTGCTTGCCACCGACATGGAAATGGAAACTGTCGAGGGCTACGCATCCAGTAGCTGGTCAACCGGCTATGGCGACCATGTGATGAAGCCGGACCTCGCCACCCTGCGACTGGTACCGTGGCTGGAAAGCACAGCACTTGTGTTATGTGACGTGCTGGATCACCACGACCACACCCCCGTCGCCCACGCACCGCGTCAGGTGCTGAAACAGCAAATTATGCGCCTGGAAGAACTTGGACTTAGCGCTACTGTCGCTACGGAGCTAGAGTTCTTCGTTTTTCGAGAGAGCTTCGAAGCGCTACGCGACCAGGGTCATCGCGACATGACGACCATTAGCGCCTACAACGAGGACTACCATATCTTTCAGACCACCAAGGAAGAGGGTCTCATGCGCGCCATTCGCAATGGCCTGCAGGGTGCCGGAATCGACGTTGAGGGCACCAAGGGCGAGGCATGCGCAGGGCAAGCAGAGGTCAACGTGGTATACACCGATGCACTGTCTATGGCCGACAACCATGTCATTGCGAAAAACGCCGTCAAGGAAATCGCTTTTCTGCAGGGGCACGCGATTACTTTTATGGCGAAATGGGATACCAACGCCGCCGGCTCTTCTAGCCATATTCACCAGTCGCTGCGCGGGGCCGATGGATCTTCTGCGTTCTTTGATGCCAGCGCTGAGCACGGTATGTCAGACACCATGCGCCACTACCTTGCAGGGCTCTTGCACTACGCCGACGACATCACCTGGTTCCTGGCGCCTTACATCAATTCCTACAAGCGCTTCAGCGACGCAACTTTCGCCCCCACCAAAGCGGTCTGGGCCATGGACAATCGCACCGCGGCGTATCGCATCGTCGCAAACAACACGCCATCAGTGCGCGTTGAGTGTCGCATTGGTGGCGCGGACCTTAATCCCCATCTCGCGATTGCCTCGCAGATCGCCGCAGGTCTAAAGGGTATTCAAGAAAAGCTACCACTGGAGCCAATATTCTCAGGCAATGCCTATGAAGCGGAAAATGTGCGCAGCATTCCCGCCACGTTGCGCGAAGCCACCCAAGCAATGCAGGCATCCAGTATGTTGCGCGACGCCATGGGCGACGAGGTGCTGGCCCACTATGTTCGCGCGGCCCAGTGGGAGCAGGAAGATTTCGACAGCAAGGTAACAGACTACGAACGCCACCGCGGATTCGAGAGGGCATAAACAGTGACAACACTAACAGCGGACTGGTCCTACCCGACCGTCATACGCTTCGGCGCAGGGCGCATTGCGGAAATCGCGCAAGCCTGCGCCGCCGCAAAAATTTCCAAGCCACTATTGGTGACCGATCGCGGCCTGGCAGACCTACCCATAGTTGATCAGACGCTTACACACCTGAAAAATGCCGGTCTTGAGCCAGCGCTATTCGCCGATGTAGACCCTAATCCCAACGAATTGAACCTGGAGGCCGGCCTGGTTGCCTATCGTAGCGGCGGATACGACGGGGTCATCGCCTTCGGTGGCGGATCGGGACTGGACATGGGCAAGCTAATCGCCTTCATGTCGGGGCAATCCTGTTCGGTATGGGATTTCGACGACGTCGCCGATGCGTGGCAGCGGGCAGACGATACTGGCATCGCACCCATTGTTGCAGTACCGACAACTGCGGGAACAGGTGCCGAAGTCGGGCGGGCGGGCATATTGCTGAACACGCAGACACGGCAAAAGAAAATTATTTTCCACCCGAAGATGCTTCCCACTCAGGTTATTTGCGATCCGCAACTCACAATAAGCATGCCGCCAGCCATCACGGCAGGCACGGGCCTGGATGCCTTTGCTCACTGCCTGGAGGCCTACTGCTCGCCGCACTACCATCCGATGAGCCAGGGTATTGCCATTGAGGGGATGCGATTGGTAAAGGAGAACCTGCCACGCGCCTATGCCAACGGTAACGACATTAACGCACGCGGCCAAATGATGTCCGCAGCGGCTATGGGCGCTACCGCATTCCAGAAAGGCCTGGGTGCTATCCACGCCATTTCCCACCCTATAGGTGCGCAGTACAACACGCATCACGGTACGACCAACGCAGTAGTAATGCCCACGGTCCTGGCGTTCAATCGGGCCGCCATCGAGCCGGCGATAGTTAGACTCGCTAGTTACCTCGACATACCGGGTGGCTTTGAGGGCTTCAAAGCCTTTCTTGTGGAACTCAATCAGAGCTTGGGCATACCGGAAAACCTGCGCGGCATCGGCGTGATAGATCCAGATATGGATCAGTTGGTGAGCGCCGTACTTGCAGATCCCTGTTGCGGCGGCAATCCGATAGCGCTAAACCGGGAGAATGTGCGAGAGCTGTTGCACTCCTGCCTTTAAGGCTGCCTTAAAGGCTGCCTTAAAGGGTATAGACAAGTCAGACCGAATAAATCCAGACCCGGGCCTCGGCAAGAAGTATCTCTAGGGGTTATCGCAAGGGGTGAGATCCCTTGCGATAAGTGTGAGAGCGTCCGACCATGCCGGACGATTTCCCTACAGGACGTTTTTTCAATCAAGGATCAGGCTGCTTTGGTTCCCGCCTTCACTTCCGGATCAAAAGTGATGTGCATGCGCTTGATGCCATTCACCAGGTTGGAACGGGTGTAGGCAACGTCCCCTACCAGCTTCGGATTGCGCAGCCGGGGAATAATTTCCTCGAACATCACACGCAATTCAAGTCGCGCAAGGTGCGTACCCAGACAGAAATGCTGGCCAATACCGAAAGCCCTGTGCTGTTTGTACAGGTCGGGCATACGCTCGGCCCGGCGCACATCGAACTGCATGGCGTCCTCACCAAAGATAGTCTCGTCATGGTTTACCGTATGATAGTGCATGATGACCTTGTCGCCCTTCTTAATCATATGCCCACCAACCTCAGTGTCTTCCAGACACTGGCGACGCATCAACGTGAACGCTGTGTTGTAGCGCAGCATTTCTTCGCATGCACCGGGAATCTTGTCGGGATTATCCACCAGGTATTGCAACTGGTCTGGATTTTCCATTAGCAAACGCATGCCTTGGGTGGTTACGGTGCGCGTAGACTCATTACCCGCTGCAATAGTCATCAAGAAGAACCAGACGAACTCTTCCTCATCCAGGCCTTCGTCTTTACCATTGCCATCAATTATCATGCCGATGATGTTATTTTTTGGGTTGATCTTGTGCTGTTCCCGCAACTTCATGGCGTATTCGATCACCTTGAAGGAAGCCGCCTCGGCCTCTTCCTGCCCGGCTGACATTTCTGGGTCCTGATTGAACAACATCTTATTGGTCCATCCGAAGAAGTCTTTGCGGTCTTCCGGAGGAATACCACACAACTCCAGAATGGCCAGCAATGGCAACTCTGCCGCCACATCCACAACAAACTCACACTCGCCACGACTGGAAACGCTATCGAGGATCTTACGGGCGTGCTCACGAAAACTCGGCTCGTAGGAGTCAACCGCCGCAGGCGTAAACGCAGCCCGCACGATTTTGCGGGACTTCATTTGTCGCGGCGGATCTTGATTGATGGTCATGTTGCGCTGAATCAATTTCATGTCTTCTTCAGGGTATTCTTCCGCCAGAGCAGAGCGCGCCTCACTGGAAAAGAGCTTGGGATGCTTGGAAACGAAGTCGATTTCATCACGGCCGGTAACCAACCAATAGGGAACATCTTGGTAGGAACCTTCCATATAGTGCACCGGGCCAGAGCGGCGGATTTCAGCCAGTGTTTCGTACGGCATACCGTTTACATAGGTTTCCGGGTCAATCAAATTTGGAAAATTTGCAAAAGGACATTCACTCATAAATCTTTACTCCAGGTTCACTAGTCCAGCAGGTTGCTTCAAACTACTAGTCATTAGTTTGTATGTCAAACGCCAAAATTAAAGAGGCTCATGGCGGCTATAGTTAGTTATGGCTCGTTTTGTGTGATTCGGTAGCTTTAACCTGTCGGTACCCTCCTGTCATATAGGTTGGTAACGGCAAACTAACCCAGGATTGTGAGCTGGAGCTACACAAACCCGGCTCATGTAACCAGTATTACCTCATCAGGCCCCACTTTGAACCTCAAGGCTCTGAGTTGTCCGCTTGCAAATTCCACGTTTCAGGAAAAAATGGGTTAACTTGCGAATATCGTCAGTGCCCTTGTGCAGCAAGGCTTTTCTAAGCAAAAATCGGCCAAGTCGGTTTAGAATACAAATGAAACCCTCTGATTGGCTAAAGAATCTTAGCCCACAGGAGTACAGCAATGAAATTATCTCTACTCGCTCTCTATGTCTTGTTACTAACGCCACTGACTGGCGCAGCCCAGCAGCAGATCTACAAGACCACTGATGAACAGGGTAATACCGTATTTACCAATTTACCCCCCACCGACGAGGCGACACCTGTGCCTCTGCAGTCCCCCAATATCGCCGATTCGGTGAAAGTGCGACCGCACCAACCGACTGCCTTTGCGCCCGCGCGGGCAAATCCATCCCCTGCTGAAGAGAGGGCCGAGGATGAACCTGTGTACATCGGAGTCGATGACAATCGCAGGAAGGATGTTATTGATCCGCGCAAAAGACGCGAATTGCGTGATCGCGTCACCGACGGCGAACACACTCCGGAGCATTCACCAACGACCAGGCCAGCAGCCCGGCCTTTACCAGCAGGCAGTACGTCCCCACATAGTTCCCGATAAAGAACCTGGCCTTTGGCGGTAATTTCCTATCTCGTGTGAATGGGTCCAATTTGCCACGAAGTCCGGGCTCGGTGCCGTCGATCTTCGACGCAAGCGACATTAGCCAAAAAGGCAGGTGCGAGTAAGGCCTCTCATAACCTAAAGCTGCCGGCCCCACCGTCTGAGTATCTTTCCTGGTGGGAACGATATGCTTGCCCTCCTCAGCGATATTGCCGTCAACCAAACCATTTTGCGACCTGAGCCGCAATTGCCAGTGTTTCTCGCTGAATATGTAACATATTCAGTACCCTGCTATTGCTTTAAGTTAGTCTGCGCAATAATCTTCTGAAAACAGGGAAATGCCCCAAGTGCTCCTAAAATACACCCTGAACGGATAACAAGATGGCTGACAGTTCTGTTGAGCATCAGCAAAGTAACGATCGCTTTGCTTTGCTCGTCCTAGGAATGCATCGTAGCGGTACTTCTGCAGTCACCCGTGTAGCCAGCCTGCTCGGAGCGGACTTACCAAAAAAGCTCATGGTGCCGAAGCCAGGAGAAAACGAATCCGGATTCTGGGAATCGGTAGAGTTATACGACCTGCAAGAGGAATTGCTTGCATCCGGCGGTTCTAGCTGGGACGACTGGCGCCCGTTCAATCCAAATTGGCTTGACTCCCCCGCAGCGGAGCCCTTTATCAGCCGCTTCGTTGAGCATTTACAGGATGATTTCGCTGAATCGGCTCTGTTCGTTGTTAAGGATCCGCGTTGCTGTCGCCTCATGCCTGTATGGCGCCAAATTCTGGATAATATGGGAGTAGACGCCCGCGTCTTATTACCCGTTCGCAATCCACTCGAAGTCGCCGAATCTCTCAGCAAGCGCAATGGCACAAGCCCGGCCAGAGCCTACATCATCTGGTTGCGTCATGTGCTGGATGCAGAACACGATTCGCGCGGTATCCCGCGATTAATTTTCGATTACGACGACTTGCTGCAGGATTGGAGAACATTCGCTTCACAAGCTTCTCAGGCATTGGCTATTTCCTGGCCGGCAGATTCTGCGCAGACCTCAGCAAAAATAGACGCATTTCTCAGCTCCAGTCACAGACACCACACCTTCGACGAGGATCAACTACTCGCCCATCCCACTGTCTCAAAATGGGTTAAGAACACCTACAGTGCACTCAAGATGTTGGCGAAAGATCCGGAATCTCAAAAAGCTCTGCGTCTTCTCGATAAAATCCGTGCTGATTTTAATGACGCTGGAGATACTTTTGGCGACGTCATGGCGTCGGAGGAGATTGTATCCCAGGAATTACAGTCTCGACTTGTCAGCAGCGAAAACAGTTGCGAACTGCTGCAGACGCAAATAGATGATGTGGAAAGTAGAGTAATACCGCTGGAAGAAGAAAAGAACTCGTTGGAACACCACTTTGCCGCTAAGCAATCTGAACTGGAGAAGTTGCAGGCCGCTATGCGCGAAAAATCGTTGGAGTCGGCCCAAGTGCAGCAAGAGCTAGCTGATTCGAAAGACCGTCACGAGAAAGATCACAGTTTGATGGTGTCCCAGTTTGATGAATATCGCAGTTTACTGGTTGCCAAGTCTGAGGAAGATCGCCGTTTACTGGCTTCAAAGACTGAGGAAGACCGCAGTTTACTGGCTTCCCAGTTTGAGGAAGATCGCAGTGCACTGGTTTCCCAGTTTGAGAATGAAAGGTCACTAAAAGAGCTTTATGCCGGTTCACGTAGCGATTTGCTAAACCGGCTGAATGAAATTCAGATGAGCAGTACGTGGCGCCTGGCGGAGTCTTTGTACAATATTGAAGTGCGCAGACCCTGGTTGGTAAGGTGGCTGGGGATGTCGTCAGTTGCACTCAGAGGATTCACGGTTTTACACCCGGTCAAACACTGGCGCCTACATTGGGATGCCAGAGTCGTACAAAATTTGGGGCTGTTTGACTGGGAATGGTATATCGAAGGCAACGCGGACGTCGTCGCTGCTGGCGCCGATCCACTAAAACATTGGCTACGCGAAGGCTGGAAGGATGGCCGCAAGCCCA
>JBLFXU010000034.1:0-15293 GCA_047609575.1 Bacteroidia bacterium
TTGCCCCAACTCACTGCGACGGTAAAAGATGGCGTTGCCTTCCCGGCGGGCCGCTACCAGGCCGGCGTTAGCAAGAACTTTGAGGTGGTGACTGAGAGCGGGCTGACGGATATCGAAAATTGAGCATAATTCAGACACACTGAAGGAATCCTTGCACAGGATACGCAGGACCAGCAGGCGCAGGGTGGCTCCACTTGCCTTACACAGGGCGGTAAGGGCCGCGAGCTGTTTCTCAGGCTGTGGTTGTTCTATCAGATCAACCGCGGCCCGTGCCGAATTTGATGAATCCATGACGCAGGAGTCTAGCAGGGGTAGGAAACTACATCAAAATATTTTGATATAGAATTGTGAGCCTTGTCTCATACCAGTCGCATAAACGAAATTGCCCGCAGGTGGCGGAAAATCTGCCTATTTATTTGCTGTGCGCTCCGGATTCCGGGAAAATGGCCGCGCATTTAACCCGCCCCCCAGCCCCAAAAATTCGGAGACGACGATGTCGCTTGACCGCTCGACCCTTGCTAATGCTATTCGTGCCCTAAGTATGGACGCCGTCCAGAAGGCCAATAGTGGCCACCCAGGCGCCCCCATGGGCATGGCGGATATCGCCGAGGTGCTGTGGAACGACTATTTAAGCCACAATCCGGCTAACCCGGATTGGGCCAATCGTGACCGCTTTGTGCTGTCCAACGGTCACGGCTCGATGCTTATCTACTCTTTATTACACCTGACCGGCTACGATTTGCCGATGTCCGAGCTCTCGAACTTTCGTCAGCTGCACAGTCGCACCCCTGGCCACCCTGAATATGGCTATGCTCCAGGTATTGAAACGACCACAGGCCCGCTGGGCCAGGGTCTCGCCAATGCCGTGGGTATGGCACTGGCAGAAAAAGTGTTGGCTGCTCAATTCAATCGCCCCGGGCACGAGGTGGTAGACCACTCTACCTACGTCTTCTTGGGCGATGGCTGTCTTATGGAGGGTATTTCCCACGAAGCTAGCTCTCTGGCAGGTACCCTGGGTCTGGGCAAACTGATTGCCTTCTACGACGACAACAACATCTCAATCGATGGTGAGGTAGCAGGGTGGTTTACCGATGATACCCCCGCACGCTTCAGGGCCTATGGCTGGCAAGTGGTTGAGGCTGTGGATGGCCACGACTCGGCAGCTATAGCGGGCGCCATTGAAATTGCTCGCGCCGATACAGGCAAGCCTACGCTGATTTGCTGCAAAACCATTATCGGCAAGGGCTCTCCTGGCAAGCAGGGTTCTGCGTCCGCACACGGTGCTGCACTGGGAGCAGATGAAGTTGCGGCCACCCGCGAGATGCTGGGCTGGACACACCAGCCGTTCCATATCCCGGACGATGTTTACGCTGGCTGGAATGCGCGGGATAAGGGCGCTGCTGCAGAAGCAGATTGGAATTCGGGCATGGCCGCCTATAGCCAGGCCCACCCTGAACTGGCTGTTGAGCTGACACGCCGCCTGGCGGGGGACTTGCCAGCTGATTTCGTCGATCAGGCAGCGGCGTATATCGCCCAATGTAATGATAAAGCTGAGAGCATTGCTACCCGCAAGGCCTCCCAGAACTGCCTGAATGCCTATGGACCCGGCTTGCCTGAGCTGATTGGTGGCTCCGCTGATCTGGCAGGCTCTAACCTGACGATCTGGAGCGATTCCAGGACAATCACCGCAGACGACGCCAACGGCAACTACATCTATTACGGTGTGCGCGAGTTTGGTATGGCTGCAATTATGAATGGCATTGCATTGCACGGCGGTTTTGTTAACTACGGCGCGACCTTCCTGATCTTTATGGAATATGCCCGCAACGCGGTGCGCATGTCTGCACTGATGAAACAGCAGTCGATTTTTGTGTTCACCCACGATTCCATTGGCTTGGGCGAAGACGGCCCGACCCACCAGCCGGTAGAGCAGCTCACTGCTCTGCGGTCCACGCCGGGTATGAATAGCTGGCGACCCTGTGACACCGTTGAAACGGCAGTCGCCTGGAAATCGGCGATTACTCGTCAGGACGGCCCTACTTCGCTGATTTTGTCTAGGCAGGGCTTGCCCCACCAGGAGCGCAGCGCAGACCAGATAGCGGCTATTGAGCGAGGCGGTTACATCCTCAAGGACTGTGAGGGCACACCCGATGCAATCCTCATTGCTACGGGCTCCGAGATTGGTTTGGTGGTAGCTGCGGCGCAGCGTTTGACCGCAAGTGGCAAGCAAGTGAGGATCGTTTCAATGCCCTGCTGCGACATCTTCGAGCAGCAGGATGCGGCTTATCGTGAATCGGTTTTGCCCAGCGATGTGCTGGCTCGGGTTGCTGTCGAAGCGCTGCATGCAGACTTTTGGTACAAGTATGTCGGTCTGGATGGCCGCATCGTAGGCATGACGACGTTTGGCGAGTCTGGGCCTGCAGCTGACCTCTTTGAACACTTCGGCTTCACTGTGGATAACGTGGTCGCCGCAGTGGAAGACGTTTTACTGTAGCGAAACTATCATGTTGCGACTGGCCATCAACGGCTACGGCAGAATTGGCCGTAGCATACTTCGCGCCCTCTACGAGGGCCCGCATCGAGTGGAGCTTTGCGTGGTTGCGGTCAATGAACTGGCAGATGCGCGCACCGTTCTGCACCTGACACGCTACGATTCCACGCACGGCCGATTCCCCATACCGCTAGAGGGTGATGAATCCGAGCTGCGTGTAGAGGGTGATGCGGTCACTTTGTTAAGACAGCCCGATATTACAGGCCTGCCCTGGGCGGATCTGGGTGTAGATATAGTGTTGGAGTGCACCGGCGCCTTTTCCGATCGAGCCACCGCGCAGCAGCACCTGGCCAGTGGGGCGAGCAAAGTACTGTTTTCACAGCCCGCGCAACCCGATGTCGACCAGACGGTAGTCTATGGCGTGAATCATAAGGCGTTGTCGGCGCAGCACCGCATCGTCTCCAATGCATCGTGCACCACCAACGGTATTGTGCCCGTGATTGCGGCGTTAGCTGACACAGTGGGTATTGAGAGCGGTACCATCACCACTATCCACTCGGCAATGAACGACCAGCCGGTGTTGGATGCCTATCACAATACTGACCTGCGCAAGACTCGGGCAGCCTCGGCGTCCATTATTCCGGTGGATACGGCTTTGGCTGTTGGCATTGAACGGCTGTTACCCGAGATGACCGGCCGCTTTACCGCGCAGGCCCTCAGAGTACCCACCCAGAACGTTTCTGCCATGGATTTGACGGTGCAGGTGAGCAGAGACACGACTGAGGCGGAGATTAATCAAATTTTGCGGGCTGCGTCACACTCCCGCTTTGATGGAGTTCTTGGCTACACCGAGGAGCTTCTGGCATCCTGTGATTTTAATCATGATCCTCGTTCGAGCATTGTTGATGCGAGCCAAACGCGCGTCAGCGGGAAGCGCTTGGTAAAGGTTCTTACCTGGTTTGATAACGAATGGGGTTACGCTAATCGCATGCTGGATGTGGCGAGGTATTGGGGTGGACTTGAGGGCGGACCTGATTAGGTCCTTGCCAGTATTGCCGCGTTACATCCAGGCGCCGCTGTGTTGCATCGAGTTTGCAACGTGCGTAGCGAACCGGAGGAATGCCCAATGGGGCTGAACGTTACTTTAATGCAGGATCTGGACCTGGCGGGCAAACGCGTGCTGATCAGGGAAGATTTAAATGTACCGATCAAGAACGGCGTAATTAGCAGTGATGCACGCATTCGAGCCGCTTTACCGACCATTAAACAGGCGATTGCAGCCGGAGCTCAAGTCCTCTTGATGTCTCACCTGGGGCGACCGGTAGAAGGTGAGTTCGATGAAGCGTTTTCGCTTGCACCAGTAGCACAGCACTTGTCCGGTTTACTGGGCCAGCCAGTGAGCCTGGTGAGTGAGTGGCGCGATCCAGTGGAGCTGTCAGGAGGTGATGTTGCCTTGCTGGAGAATGTGCGCTTTAACGTGGGTGAGAAAAAGAATGATGATGCATTGTCGCAAGCCTACGCAGCACTATGTGATGTATTTGTGATGGATGCTTTTGGAACAGCGCACCGCGCTCAGGCCTCAACCCATGGCGTTGCCAAATTTGCTCCGGTGGCATGCGCAGGCCCATTGCTTGCCAGTGAGCTAACGGCGCTTGAGCAAGCGCTTGCCAGCCCGGCGCGGCCGATGGTTGCAATTGTGGGTGGCTCCAAAGTGTCTACCAAACTGACGGTGCTAGAAACACTGTCGGACAAAGTTGACCAGCTCGTCGTGGGCGGCGGTATTGCCAATACATTCCTGGCTGCCAGCGGCAAGCGGGTTGGCAATTCGCTGTGTGAGCACGACCTGATTCCCGCAGCGCAGGCGTTAATGGCAAAGACGATTATTCCTATTCCGGTTGATGTTGTTACAGGCAAGTCTTTTGACGAGAATACGCCAGCAACCGTGAAGTCTGCCGATGAGGTGGAAGACGACGATATGATTTTTGATATCGGGCCGCAGGCAGCGGCGCAGATAGCCGACATAATCAAAGGCGCGGGAACCATTTTGTGGAACGGGCCCGTCGGTGTATTTGAGTTTGAGCAGTTTGCTGCGGGCACCGAAACGCTGGCCCATGCCATAGCAAACAGCGATGCATTTTCCCTGGCTGGCGGTGGTGACACCCTGGCTGCAATTGACAAATTTGAGATCGAGGATAAGGTTTCCTATATCTCTACCGGCGGCGGGGCCTTCCTTGAATATGTGGAAGGAAAAACCTTACCTGCTGTCGCGATACTCGAACAGCGTGCGGCTAGCGACGCCTAGTATCGTTGCTACCCACTTTTACTTTAAAGGATAAATTAAGATGGCTTTAATCAGCTTGCGACAATTACTCGATCATGCGGCAGAGCACGACTACGGCGTTCCAGCGTTCAATGTAAACAATCTGGAACAGACCCGGGCGATTATGGAAGCGGCTCACGAAACCAACTCGCCGGTTATCATGCAGGCCAGCGCAGGTGCGCGAAAATATGCCGGTGCACCATTTCTGCGCGCGATGATGGAAGCCGCGATGAGTGAGTTTCCGCATATTCCTGTGGTGGTGCATCAGGATCACGGCATGTCTCCCGGCATATGCCAGCGTTCCATCCAGCTGGGTTTCAGTTCAGTGATGATGGACGGCTCCCTCGGTGAAGATGGTAAGACCCCCATGGATTTTGACTACAATGTCAATGTAACCCGCACTGCCGTAGAGATGGCCCATGCCTGTGGCGTATCGGTTGAAGGCGAGCTGGGGTGTTTGGGTTCACTGGAAACCGGCGAAGCAGGAGAAGAAGATGGTAGTGGTGCCGAGGGCACACTGACACTTGAGCAGATGTTGACTGATCCTGAAGAAGCCGCGGATTTTGTTAAGGCGACGGGTGTAGATGCGCTGGCAATTGCTTGTGGCACCAGCCATGGCGCTTACAAATTCAGCCGCCCCCCTACAGGTGACATTCTGGCGATAGAACGCATCAAGGAAATCAATGCGCGCATCCCGAACACCCACCTGGTTATGCACGGGTCTTCGTCTGTGCCGCAGGATTGGCTGGCGGTGATCAATCAGTTCGGAGGTGATATCCCCGAGACCTATGGCGTACCTGTTGAGCAGATACAGGAAGGTATTCGTCACGGTGTGCGCAAAATTAATATCGATACCGATTTGCGTCTTGCCTCTACTGGCGCCATTCGCCGTTACCTCGCAGAAAATCCCTCCGAGTTCGATCCGCGCAAATATCTTGCGGAAACTATTAAGGGCATGAAGGACATTTGCATCGATCGCTATAACGCCTTTGGTACATCTGGCAACGCGGACAAGATCAAAGTTCGATGCCTGGATGACATGCAGGCGGCCTATGCTGCTGGCGAGCTGACGGCGCACGTTAACTAGCCGGACGTTGGCGCGTTGACGCCGGAGCAGCTAAGCGCACTGCGGCAGCAACTGCCTTGCTTCGGCAGTGAAGGTGCACAGCCTTCGCTGCTACAGGCGTTCTGCCGGTTCTACGGCATCGACTTCGCAGAGCAACTGGCCGGCGTGTCCCATCATTGTGGCACTGTTGAATCAGGTGAATTTAATCTGGCGGTGCATTATTGGCAGTGCAAGGATGCCCGGGCCAATCTGTTATTGATGCATGGCTATTTCGATCACACAGGCTTATACGGCAAGCTGATTGGTTGGGCACTCGCTGCCGGGTGCAATGTGTTGATGTTCGATTTACCGGGACATGGGCTATCGACCGGCCAACCCGCAGTGATCAATGACTTTGGCCATTACAGTGCTGCGATAGACGATGTATTGCAGGCAGTTGAATTGCCCGAGGTGCCTCTTTGGGCAATGGGCCAGAGTACAGGTTGTGCAGCGTTGACAGACTACGCTAGACACTTCGACTGGCCCTTTGCGGCAACTGTCCTGTTGGCGCCACTGGTGCGACCTGCATCCTGGGGGCTGGTTCGGGCTGCGTACTTTCTTACCGGCCGATGGGTCGATTCTGTACCGCGCACATTCACCGACAATACAAGTGATCGGGAGTTTCTGGAGTTTATACGGCACGATCCAATGCAGTGTCGCCAGACTTCGGTTGTTTGGGTAGGTGCTCTGCGCAACTGGTTGCGTGCATTGCCGCTGGAAGATCTGGGTGTTGGGCCTGTACAAGTCGTGCAGGGCGATAACGATGCGACTGTCGACTGGCGTTATAACTTAAAGGCGATAGTGCGATTGTATCCGCATAGCCGGGTTTTGAGGTTAGTAGGTGCCGGCCATCAACTGGCCAATGAATCGGAGGCCCATCGTTACACTTATCTGAAAACTATTACGGCCTATTTACGCAAGCAGGATATCGAGCTAAAAGCTCAAGTATAGAATCCTGCTGACGTTAGCAGTTCGTGCAGAGGATCCATTGCGTCGCCATAGCGCCGCCATCTATCCACAGAAGAGCTGTAGATACCTTGGCGGACCTGTACTGCACTGGGGGTAGCGACGCTGCCACCGCTGCTGTGGAAATCAAGACATTGGTCTTCCCAGGTGAGGTCGCAAAATTTCAGTAAGCTTCTCGCCTGGGCATCAGTATCTGCGACCAGGGCCTCGTAATGGATGTCGTAAATCATGCCAGGCATCCTGTTGTGCCAGTGCTGCATGAGTTTGTCGAACGCAATGTAGTAACGGCCACAATCAAGTAGGTTGAGATTGTAGCGGTAGTAAGGAAAGTTGCCCGCGAACAATTGTCGATAGTTGCTTAGGCATACGTCCATCGGATCTCTTCTAAGGCATATGATTTTGGCCTTGGGTAGTGCCTTCGCTATCAGACCGAGGTTAATGAAATTGAGTGGTAGCTTGTCGATGAATCTTGCGCTGTGACCGGTTCGTGGCCGGGTACTTTGCAGGTAGTTTTGCCCCAGGTGAAAAATTGGCTCAGCGGCGGCCTGTTCCATGGTCTCTATATCCAGTGGGCCAGCAGAAGAGCCGCGCAGCGATTTTTTTACCTGCAGCGGAAAGTTCTGTAGTTCACCTGCAGCAAAAACTTGCGAGTGACTGGCCAGAATTTTTTCTACCAGTGTCGTACCCGTTCGCGGCATACCGACAATAAAAATTGGCTCTTCGCTATCGCAGGCCTCTTCTGCACGATCAAACCAGTTGGCATTAAACAGGCTAGCGGTTTTTGACAATAAGGTTTTATCGCTATTGAAGTCATAGTTGACGACCTCACGCTGCGCGGATTTTGCCCAGTTCAGGCTAGCCAATGATTCCTCATATTGGCCGAGATCTTCCAGTTCCTTGGCCAGGGCGTGGCCAATGTGCATTTGGTCGCGGGCGTTGGCAACTCGTTCGCGTAGCGTAGTCAGATGGTTAATGTGATTTTTCTGGGTGCTTTGCTGGCGAATAGACGAAAGAGCGTAGTGTGCACGAAAGTAATCTGGCTGCAGTGCAATCGCTTTTTCCAGCAGCTCCTCTGCCTGCGCAAAGTGCCCTGCGAACTGCGACGAAGCCCCCCAATTGAAGTAGAAGTCGGCAAGCCATTTGGAGTCTTGTGCCGCTTTTCCCTGCGTAATTTTTTTGCCCGCTCGAACAAAGGACAGCAGTGCTTTGTCGTGTTCGCCGCAGTGACTGAGCAAAGCGCCAAGCGTATTTAGAGTGGTGACGCTACTGGGTTCTAGCGAGAGTGCTGTTTCGGCAGACTGCAGTGCCAGCTCCAGTTCACCATTGGCCAGTAAGTTTTTACCGAGCTCTGCGTGATATTCGGCTTTCTCCGGTGCTAGCGCCACGGCCTTGTTAATGATCTCGACAGCCTTAGTCTGCAGGCCATTGTGCGCCGCAATAACGCCACAGAGAAACCAGGCATCTGCGTGCCTTGGATCGATTTTCAGTAGTTCGATGCAGAGTTTGTGGGTTTGCCGCAGATCACCAGCACGCATGGCCGTTTGGGCGTTGCGATGCAGCTGTGCTACTTGATCGTTGAGAGAGGCCATGATGGTGTCATTCTAAACGTGCTATAGAGTGCCGTCACGTCAAAGGAAGCCGATATGCCCAAACATAAAAAAGGGCGCCAGTGGCGCCCTGATTCTGCAAGTCCAGCGCTTTAGAAACTATAGTTGAAACGCACACCAATCTGACGAGGACGGCCTACATTGGTGTAGTAGCGACGCAGATCGAACAGGCTGATCGGCGTTATGTAGCTCGGGTCTCTGCGTACGCCCGTTTCATATTCACGATCGAATACGTTGTCTGCATACAGCGATACGGTCGCCTCATCCATCACCCAGTTCACAGAGACGTTGTGAACGGCAAAGCCACTGAGCTCTTCGCCCGAGGCGCGTCCATCAAGCTTGGTGAGCACGTCGCCCTGCGCAACCATAGACCAGTTCAGGTCCACTGCGGAACCGCCATCAAGGCTGATTGCGTAGTTGGCAGCCAGATACACCTGATGCTCTGGCGATCCTGGTAGACGATCTCCATCTTCACCGTCCAGGTTCGTTATGCTAAATGTGTCTGTGTCGAACTCGCCATCCAAGATGCCCGGTGCGTTTTCGGTGAGCTCTGCCTTGGTGTAGGAGTAAGCGCCATTGATTGAGAAGTCCGGTGTAATGAACAGCTGGCCCGACAACTCCAAACCCATGCTCTCTGCTGTGCCGCCATTTTTCAGAATCGTCAAACCGCCATTTTCAGTAACGCCGTCAACGCGGATGTCGTCCCAGTCAATAAAAAACAGTGCTGCGTTGAGAATCGCCCTATCGCCGAACTGCGAATGGACACCAATCTCATAGTTGACGGTGGTATCGGATTTTACGAGGACTTCATCGGGCTGTGCGCATAGGTTCTGCTGGTTGGGCGGTAGTGGTGTTGGGCACTCCGGTACGGAATTAGCGATACCGTTGCGATAGCCTTCGCTCACCGTCAGGTAGCCCATTACGTCGTCGGTGAAGTCATAGGATGTGTTGAATTTGAGGATGATGTCGTCGTCATCCGCCTCGTTAGTCTGTATTTCCAGGTTGATTGAATCTACAGGGTCGCCATATATAACTGTATTTAGAAGGGGTGTATTGAATCCACCGCTGGCTTCAACTTCATACTCGAAGTAGCGAGCACCCACAGTGATCTGCCATTTGTCAGTGATGTCGAATCCAATTTCACCAAAGACAGCGAATTCTTCCCGGTCTTCTGAGGTGACTTCAATGTACTCCAAAGAATCCGGCCGCAGCTGCACACCTACGCCTTCTACATCTACCAGGTATTCATCGTATCCCGGCGCAAACTCGCTACTGGTCGCATCGTTCTCAAAGTCGCTATAGAACGTACCTACTATCCAGTTAAATCGGCCTTCTCCAGTAGAGACCAGGCGGAACTCCTGAGTGAGCGTTTGCTCCTCCGTTTTTTCTCGTGTGAATGCTGAAAAACTGGGAAAGGTGTCGTAGCCGTAGCCGTACAGCTCGCCAAAGGCAAATTGTAGTAGCAGGTCGGTCTGGTCACGCTGCCCTTCTTCAGTGTATTCGCCGTAGCCGGTGGCGGATGTCAGCTCTGCAAAACCCAGGTCCCATACAAGCTCCAGGGCCAGCAGCTCATTTTCTAACTCGCTGGGTTCCAGAAAGCGTTGCGCTGATTCGAAATCCCCGGTGCCAAAAGCATCGCTGTGGTTAATCTGACGACCGCCAGAATCACGGTTCTGATAGTAGTACGTCAGCGTGCCGTCGAGAACGTCGCCGGTGTAGCGCAAGGCCAGGCGGCTGCTCAGTGTCTCAGTGGTATTGGCATCTTCCTCCTGTTTGAGGTTGGCTCGCACATCGGCTGGGTTGCTGAAGTCAGGCTGCGGGTTGGAAACGCCAGCCTCCCGGACCAGGAAGTTGTAATCGATGAAGCCAGGGTCGTCTTCGTAGTCGACAGAGGCGCGAAATGCCAACCTGTCTTCAATGATTGGGATGTTAATGGTTCCCCCCACGTCATAGCCGAGACTGTCCGACTGGTTGAGGCTATAACCTTCGCCGCGGATATCAATGGTGAAGGCATCGGCCTGCGGGCGGTTGGGCAGGTAGCGAATAGCGCCTGCCAGTGTACCGGCGCCGTAGAGCGTGCCCTGTGGTCCTATGAGTACTTCGACGCGGTCCATGTCGACAAGTTTCAAGTCGACAAACATTGGAACATCGCCGAGGTAGGTTGCAACGGTACCGCCACCATCATTGGCGCCGTCCTGGGCTGTTACCGAACTCGTGTTGAGACCGCGCACCGTGGTGACGTTGGAGCTACGAGAGCCCTGGTCAATCACGGTCATGCCGGGCACTCGCCGTGCGATGTCTGAAAGGTTGTCCAGCCGTTCCCTGGCGATCAGATCGCCGCTCAGCGCGGTGATATTGATGGGAATGTCCTGGATCGATTCCGAGCGACGGGTCGCTGTCACCATGACCTCTTCCAGTGTCGCCGACAGCGCGGTTTCGCTGTAGCCGGAAATCATGGTGGCGGCAATCGCAGCAGAGAGCGTGCTGATTTGAAAACGAGTGTTGGTGCGCATAGTAGCCCCTAAATTTGTGCGGTTTTTGCTGACGTGACCTGTTTTCCCCTGCGGAAAAATGCGCATCCTTGTCGCTGGGCCTACCTTTACAGTTCTATTGAGCCGGTGTCCCAGTGGCCATCCCGGAAATTGAGAGACCCACCGCCAATTAGAGGTGCAAATTTATCATTACTAGCAAGGGTGCGGGTATGGCGTTCATTGCAAAAAAATACCGTTTCAGCAATGGCTTAGCGCCGCTTTAGAGAACGAGTCTCCGAATTTTTGGGTGATTTATAAGGTCGCCCGAAGGGTCTGGACTCCGTCTTTTGTGCCCAGCAGGAGCACATCGGCCGGTTTCAGCGCGAACAAGCCATTGCTGACCACGCCGGTGATATTGTTAATGCGCTCTTCCGTGGCCAGGGGTTGGGGAATGGAGAAGTTGTACACGTCCAGAATAACGTTGCCGTTGTCGGTAACAACACCCTCCCGATAGATGGGGTCGCCGCCCAGTTTGACCAGTTCTCGGGCGACGTAGCTCCGGGCCATTGGAATCACCTCCACCGGCAGGGGAAACTGGCCCAGTGTGTGTACCAGCTTGCTCTCGTCGGCGATGCAAATGAATTCCTGAGACACGGCGGTTACGATCTTTTCGCGAGTGAGAGCCGCGCCACCACCCTTTATTAGCTGTAGTGAGCGATTGCTTTCATCCGCGCCATCTACATAGAAATCGATCTTGTCGACACTGTTGAGGTCGTACACGGGGATATTGTGACTCTTCAATCTAGCAGCGGAAGCTTCTGAACTTGCGACGGTCGCATTGATCTGTCCGCTAATGGCGCCCAGCGCATCAATGAACAGGTTGGCGGTAGAGCCCGTGCCAATACCGAGAATGGTGTCATTGTTGAGCCTTGGCTGGATATAGGCCAGAGCCGCATCGGCGACCGCTTGTTTCAGTTCATCCTGGGTCATCTGTGTTCCTTGGTGATCTTGGTGATGGAGAGTAGGCGAAATTATTATGACAAGACGAAATCATTATAGAGCAGGGCGGTGCGTGGTAAATACAAGAAGTCGTGTCTTACTGAAAAAGCCTGCGCTGTCCATTACTATGCATAATGCCCGCCGCTCGCTTAAAGGCCGATTACACTTTTAGGCGCAAGGCTAATTCTCAGAGGCCACAGCTATGCCCCAGTCTTACATCAAGCGCATTCTTGATGCACGCGTCTATGACGTGGCGCGGGAAACGCCGGTGCACGAAGCCATGCTCATGTCGCAGCGTTTGGACAATAAGGTTTGGCTGAAGCGTGAGGATCTGCAACCTGTATTCTCCTTTAAGCTGCGCGGCGCCTATTGCAAAATGAGTCGATTAACACAAGAGCAACGTCGCAGTGGGGTGGTTGCTGCATCCGCCGGTAATCACGCGCAGGGCGTTGCCATGGCGGCGCAGAAGATGGGTATCCGGGCCACCATCGTTATGCCTCTCACAACACCACAGATCAAGGTCGACGCGGTGCGCAGACTGGGTGCAAAGGTACTGCTGCACGGGGATTCTTTTGAGGAAGCGGCACTGCGAGCCCGGTCCCTGGAAAAGGAACGCGGTCTGATCTTTGTACATCCCTTTGATGATCCCGATGTTATTGCAGGCCAGGGGACCGTGGGTATGGAGATTGTGCGCCAGCTGCACAAGCCCCTGGATGCGCTCTTTGTGCCAGTGGGCGGAGGTGGTCTGCTTGCGGGCGTGGCGGCCTATGTGAAATATGTGTGGCCCAAGACGCGGCTTATCGGTGTGGAGCCCGAAGATGCGGCCTGCCTGAAACTTGCTCTGGAGCGAGGCCGACGCGACAAGTTGTCGGAAGTTGGATTATTTGCCGATGGCTGCGCCGTGGCGCAGGTGGGACGTGAACCTTTCCGTATTATCCGCAAGATCGTCGACGATGTGATTACCGTGAGCACCGACGAAATGTGTGCCGCCATCAAGGATATTTTTGAAGACACACGCAGTATCGCTGAACCGGCGGGTGCCCTGGCGCTGGCAGGTTTAAAAAAGTACGTTGAGCGAGAACAGGTGCAGGGTCAGGATTTGTTGGCCATCGTCAGTGGTGCGAATACTAATTTTGATCGCCTGCGCTACATTTCCGAACGCACAGAAATTGGCGAACACCGAGAGGCCGTCCTGAGTGTGACCGTACCGGAGGCACCGGGCAGTTTTCGCCGCTTCTGCAGCGCCCTGGGTCGACGCAACATTACAGAATTCAATTACCGTTACGCCGATGCGAGTGCCGCCAGGGTGTTTGTCGGTCTTACGGTAACTCCCGATGGAAAAGATCTGGCGCGCCTGGTGGCCGATCTGCGTGAGCGCGGCTACCCTACCGAGGATCTGACCGAAAACGAAGTCGCCAAATTGCACATTCGCCATATGGTAGGAGGTCACGCACCTGCAGATCTGGACGACGAAATGGTCTACCGCGTGGAGTTTCCCGAACGTCCCGGTGCGTTGTTGAAATTTCTGACGGGGCTTGGTCAGCGCTGGAACATTTCCATGTTCCATTATCGCAATCATGGCGCTGCTTACGGCCGTATTCTTGTTGGCATCCAGGTACCCCGGGGAGAAAAGCGGGCCTTTCGACAGGTACTCAATGAAATTGATTATCGGTATTGGGAAGAGACCGATAATGCTGCTTATAAGCTCTATCTGGGCAATTTAGGCGAAAATAGCTGAAACGTAGAACTGGCGCGGCTTCTGGGCTTGCTTTTTGTTAAGCTTGAGCTATTATTCATACATATTGTGAAATATTCACACTTTTAGCCGCAGCCCCGCTGTTTGCCCTGGGTACACCGTTCCAGCGACTGGCTTGAACGTAATGTGAGTGAGAAATGAGAAAGCGCAGACCTGATTTTGTCCTAGTCCTCATGGCCGTTTTTGGCTTGGGTGTCGTGTTGACGCTTTTATTACCCGCGGCCGCCAGCAGAACAGTCGCAGCGCCCGCGTCAGAGCTTCATGCGGGCATTATCATTCCCGATTAATGCCTGTTTCAGGTGCTGCAATCGTGCAGGGCCGATTCCGTAGCTATGTAGTCCAGTTTCACGTCCCATCTATCGCGCGGTACTTTTTCCACCTGTTGAACTTCGTGACCAAGCCCCAGCAGCGTGCCCGCCCTTTCGTTGGCCAGTGCGCGATCATAGTAACCACCACCCATGCCCAGTCGTCCGCCAGCGGCATCCCATGCCACTAGTGGTAAACAGATGATGTCCAACAGACTGGGCTGACTGCGTGGCGCGTCGGCAGTGGGTTCGTTTATGCCAAAGCGATTGGGTTTCAGGTCACCTCCGGCTTCCCATAACGCAAACACCAGCGTTTCTTCGCTAATCACAGGCAGAAATAAAGCCTTGCCCTGTAGTCGGGCGAGCTGCGCAACACCCGCGAGGTCGATTTCCCCATCTGCTGCAAGATAGAGCGCAACACGGCTGGCGGATTGCCACGCGGGCAGTTGTTCAACGGAATGGGTGAGTGCCTGGGAGGCGCGATGCTGCTGATCGGCAGTGAGTTGTCTGCGTTGTTCACGAAGATGCTGTCGCAATTCGGACTTGCTGAGAGGTTTCCTGGTCTCGGAATCGGACATAGGATAATGGGATTCCCGGTATACCGCTGACAGAACGGCCCTTGAACCCGATGGTTCAAGGTGGTGGCCCAAGCAAAGTATAAGGCTTCCCGGCTATACCAGGCATGCACACCAACAGTGCGAGGAACCCCCGGTTACATAGTATCGGCTCAGAGACAGTAAGTCTGGCGAATATACCAGGGACCCGCCTTGAGTATAGCCTAAGTTGGCATGAAACCAACGGAGCGGAACCAGAGAATATTGTTATTTTTTAATTGATTTCGAGCTGGCGAAGATCGTAGAGGGCCTCGTCCAATTTGCCGGACAGGCGTTTTACCGAGTCGCTTTCGACGGAAGCAGAGTGTGAAGACTGCGAAGACGCCTGCAGCAGTTCGTAGCTGGTGTTCAGCGCGGCCATCACGGCGATGCGCTCGAGACCGATGACTCTGCCGGAATCCCGAATGCCACGCATTTGTTTGTCCAGATACTTGGCTGAACTCACTAGCTCCGCCTCCTGCTCCTGTGGGCAGGCGACCTGGTAGTCCTTATCAAGGATTTTGACGGTGACGGTGTTCGGCTGATTCACGCGGGTTACTCCATGGTTCGCAGGCGATCGATCATTGCTTCGACCTTGGAGCGCGCGAGTTCGTTTTTGGAAATGAGGTCCTGCCGCTCCTGCCGCCAGCCAGAGCTGTCTGCTTTGAGGGCCTGATTTT
>JBLFXU010000035.1:0-15239 GCA_047609575.1 Bacteroidia bacterium
ACCTTCACGGAAGGTGCCTTGCGCACGCCGTTATTTATACGCTGGCCTGGGCATATTGAGCCCAGCGTTGTATCCGATGAACTTGTCAGTATTTACGACATTTTGCCCACCATTGCCCAGGCCAGCTCGGCAACACCTCCCGCCGATTTTGTTGGTAGAGACCTGCTGGACCCCGAGCGTGCAGACCCTCCTGAACTTTACTGGGAGTACTCGAACCCCGCCAGATACAACTATTCAGTACTTTCTTCCGACGGACGTTGGCGGCTAAATGACTATAACGGATGGCAAGGACTGATAGATCTGGACGCTGACCCCTCTGGCGCAATCGATGTTATGAATCGTCGGCCCGACATTGCCGAAAAAATGACCGAAAACTATTTGCAATGGCGCAAAAGAGTAAGAAAGGTTGCGGTGGTCTATGAGCCACTGAGTGGCCGGGGCGGCGCGATGTTGAGCGGCGATGAACTTCTACGTAGCCCTGGCTATAGCGGCTTTACATTTGCTATCGGTGTCACGCCATCACCTGATGAGACTGGGATAGCCGAAGTCATAGCAGAGCAAACCGGGCGCTGGCGATTACAAACGACCGGCACACACGGTTTGCACCTGGAGGTGCTTGGCCAGGTCATAGAAGCCCCCGCATTACCTGCAGGACAATGCAGTGAAATTGTAGTTAGCAGCCATTTTCATTTTTCGCCAAGAAACCCTCAAAACAACCAGTCCCACATTGATCTATATGTCAATGGCGAGCGAACCGCCAACCTCACTATGAAGGCCCCTGAGCTGAATACTTCGGGCTATAGCAACCCAACTTATATAGGCATGAACCCAAGTGGCGAGAAGATATTTAGGGGCGAACTCAGTCGACCTCTCATTCTCAATGAACGGGTTGTCCCCGATGTTGAAGGTGAATCAATAGGCAATGGGATTTCGAGTGTCCCTGCGACTTGCCCCGCCACAGGTACTGACAAGTTGACGGTCCGAAATTGATAGAATCGGACAAGGAATACCTATAGGCGACATCGACTTCGGCTAGGCGCGCCCCCCACCCGATATGATTTCCTACGCTGTCTGGCTGCATTCTCGATTCAATCAGTGAGTCACAGCCCACAGAGTCGGACGCTCCAAAAAAATAACTCTATGACAACTATAAAAATGGGCTGCCCAGCCGCGCGGTAGCAGAAGGACTCGTGCGCTAGAGTGTTAATTTGCACTTAAAAGTGACCCAGGTTTTACATCTAATTTTGACCCGCCTGGTTCGGTCAAGTATTACTCATTTTGTTGGTTTTTTGCCAGTTCTTTCCTCCTTCTGATTGCATGTTGAGTTTTTGAATCGGTAGCTGCCGTTGCCCGTCTCGATGATATGGCAGTGGTGGGTTAGGCGATCCAGAAGAGCGGTCGTCAGCTTCGGATCACCAAAGACCTTTGGCCATTCTGAGAAGCTCGGGTTGGTTGTGATCACAATGCTGGTGCGTTCATACAGGCAGCTAATCAGGTTGAACAGCAAAGCGCCGCCAGCCTGACTAAACGGGAGATAGCCCAGCTCATCCAGTATCACCAGGTCGGCACCGGCCAGTCGGTTGGCCATGCGTCCTTGTCTCCCAGCAGCCTTCTCCGGTTCCAGGGCATTGACCAGATCAACCGTCGAGGGGAAACGTACCCGTTTGTGATGGTGGATAATTGCTTGCACACCCAGTGCCGTTGCCAGATGAGTTTTTCCCTCACCGGGACCGTCAATCAGAACAATATTCTGGGCCTCTTCAATAAACTCACACCGGTGGAGTGAATGGACCAGCGTTTCCGTCACAATGCTTTCAGCAAAGTCGAAGTCCATGAGATCCCGGTGAGCCGGGAATTTTGCGACCTTCATCTGGTAGTTGATTGAGCGCACCTCGCGGTCGGCCACTTCCGATTTGAGCAGATCATTTAGAATGGGCTCTGCCTGCTGATAAGCACGCGCCGCCTGATCAGCCAGCTCCTCAATGGATTGAGCCATGCCATACAGGCGCAGCTTTTTAAGTGTGGTAGCCATTGCATTAGAGGACATGGTAGCTCTCCCTGAGGTTATCGTAGCGCTGTGTACTGGTCTCCGGTTGATTGACCAGTGCAAATGCGGGAGGCGGCTCAAGTGGTGCCGGTAGTGGCCCTTCTATCAATCGGCCCAACACATTGGTCACATCCAACTGAGAGGGTCGGCCGCTCCACATTGCGGCTTCCACCGCCTGCATCACCAGATATTCATCGTGGTGCAGAACAAGAGCCAGGATATTGGCCATCTCCCGGTCATCGCACAATCGCTTCAGGAGAATCGGCTGTAAACGTTTGAAGCAGTCGGGAAGTTCAGCGAAGGGAGCGCCATTGCGCAGCGCGCCAGGCTTGCGCTGGATAACCGCAGGTAGTGCCGCCAGTCATAGACCTTTTTACCACCGTTTTTGTGACCCCTTGAGAAGACCCGGGTGTGTTCTGCAATAACGTGAGCTTCAGCGACCACAACGATTCGGCGGGCGTAAGCCCGCACACTCACCGGCTTGTTGGCGAAGGCAGCGGGGACGCTGTAGCGATTGCGGTCACAGAGAATCAGGCAGGTCGAAGAGATACGTTTGGTATGCTCCACATAGCCATCAAACGGTGCAGGCACCGCCATCAGAACTTGACATTCGTCTCCCCAGACATCCGCCACTTTACGACTTGGATCTTCCGGGTGTGATATCTCCTGCCAGAGGTCTTTACAGCGCAGCTCCAGCCAATCGTTCAGTGCATCCAATGTTTTGAAAGATGGCGCGTTATGCCAGATGCGATAGCGGGAGTCGCGCACATTCTTCTCGACCTGACCTTTCTCCCAGCCTGCCGCCAGGTTACAAAATCCCGCTTCAAAGAGGAAGTGACTGACCATCGCCTTGAACCGTTTGTTAACGTCTCGGCGCTTACCGCGCCGCACCTTATCGACCGCCGTCTTCACGTTGTCGTAGATGCCTCGCTACGTGACGCCGCCCAAGGCAACCAAGGCATGGTTATGGGCATCAAACAACATCTCATGGATTTGCAGTGGGTAGACCCGCAACATAAAAGCACGGCTGTGATAGAGCTTGAAGTGGGCAACTTGCAGCTTGGTTCGTTCACCACCAATGACCACCCAATCTTCAGACCAGTCGAACTGGAAGGCTTCGCTGGGCGCAAAGACCAGAGGAACGAACGTTCCTTTGCTTGCTGATAATTGAGCTTCTTGCTGGCGTGACCGCCAGTCCCGTGCAAAGGCTGCAACCCGGTCATAGGTGCCTGGGTAACCCAGTTTTACCAGATCAAGATGCAGTTGCCTGACACTGCAGCGTTGTTTGCGTTACCGCTTCGATTACCGCTTTAGCCGGCCAAGTAGGATTTCGGCATAGGGATCAAGCCGGCTGGGGCTCTTGCGATCTGGATATCGCGGTTCAACTACACTGCTGGCCAGATATTTACGAACGGTGTTTCTGGAAAGGCCTGTACGCCGGACAATTTCCCGGATGGATATCCCTTCACGCAGGTGCCACCGTCTGATTACACTCAATAAATCCACGTCTATCACTCCCTTGAACTCCTGCGTCGCTGTTAGCAAGAGTTAGGTGTATACGTGGCTCAATATTCGATACAAATATGGGGGGTAAGTGGGTCAATCTTGGATGCAATTTAACATGTAGTGGTCAGTATGAGCTTCATTGTGAAAGTTTAGACTACCGCTGAAGCGATCTGCCATTGCGCGGTAGGAGCGGGCTCGGTTGGGCTTATTGATTAGAGCTTTCTATCTGGCGTGCCCGCTACAGGTAGGTCAGTGGATTTGTAATTCTCAACGCTATGCGGTCAGAGGTATTGTGCCCTGGAGAGCCTATGCCCAGATAAACTGGTTTCTGCTAAATCCGCTGTACCAAAAAGAAACCCCCACACTCGAAGAGGATGGGGGTTGGTTCCAGCGTGGTCCTGATGGTCAGCTAGGCGTCATCAACGACGCAATCGTCTACCTCTGGGTCCTCGCCGTCTTCGCAGAAAGGAAGCACGACGCAATCGTCTACCTCTGGGTCCTCGCCGTCTTCGCAGAAAGGAAGCTGGATGCAATTGTCTGCCGCTGGGGTCTGTCCGTCTGTACAGATAGGCAGATCACTATCCAAAGGACAGAAGGTTGACTTGTCTACAAAGCCATCGCCATCTTGATCGAGATTGGGGTTCTCGGTGGGGATATTCCTGCAATCCAGTGCGCCTGGGCAAGAGTAGGACATCGTTTTATCGATCCCAGCTGTGGGTGAAAGTGTGACGGTCAGGATGCCGGGGTCGAGGTCATTGCTTGCATCGGTGAGTATGTCTTCATTGAGTTTCACGCTCACTGAAAAACCGAATGCCTCTGTAGCACTCAAATTGGGGACCTCAAAGCTCGACGGCGCGACCACAGCGCAGTTGCCTTCTGTTGAGAGGGCGATAGTAGAGCCGGCTGGGGGTGGGTTGTTATAGAGATCAGCCACATAGCCTATAGCTTGGAATTGAGACAGTGCCGAATTTATTACGCTGCCATTGGTCTCAATAAGTAGTATTTGGAAGGTATCGTTTGCAGACATAGTGATCCGCGTTGATCCCCGAACGTGCACCAGCTCGCGACTACACCACACACCTTCGCCTTCCGGCGGACACAGTAGTCCGTTGTAGATAGCCGGTGCATCATTGTTGTCGTAGGTATCATTCGCGTTGAAGTCGACAAATATCTCTTCATTGCCTGCTATGCAGCGGCGTGAACCCATTGGGTTGGCCTGACACTCAGACAATCCGGGTGTAAATACGCCGTCGTCATTATGATCAACAAAGGCTTCGGGCAAGTTTGCAAACAGACTGGCTTCTTCCTGGTCAATCACGCCGTTGCCGTTGCGATCGACAAACGATTCTTCGCCGATGGCGTGCACCAAAATAGTTGAGCGCAGCCCCTGCGTATACCCCAGGCTTGTTGGGCATGGCCCAGAATTGCCATTGTGATCTGGGCAACTGTAGTCCGCGTCAAAGATGGTTCGAACAAACTCAGTACCGGTGAGTGTCGGAAACCTGGGTTCCTGGCTTGTCCACTCCACGAAGCACTCGCCATTCACTGTTGTGCAAGTGCTTTGTATCACGCCATATTCTGTGGTGAAAACAGCCGCGGTCCCATCAACAACCGGGTTATTGAACTTGTCCGCCAGGCGCACAACAACCTGCCTACATAGGCCGTTTGTCGATGCACCGTTAGCAACGATAAAACCACCGCCATCCCCACATTCGGCTATGCCTACGCTGATTGAGTTTTGGTCAGGCAGCCCTGTTGTTACGGTGAGCAGGTCAGACACGGTTGACACCACCTCACCAGAGCCGTCATCGACTGAGGCGATGACCCTTACTACCGTTGCAACATCGCCGGCCTGAACGGTCACTCTGACCTCACCGTCGCCGTTGCTTAATGCAGTGGGTGTGGATAGCGACAAGCCACCAACTCCTGTGCTCAGGGAAAAGTCTACGGAGGTTCCGGGCAGCGGTGCGCCGCTGCCATCTACCACAGTGAAAAGCAGATTTGAGGTTTCGTCGCGATCACCACCGCCAGTGCCCCGAAGGACAATCAGTGTAGGCTCAGCGCTTTCAAAATTGATGGCATTCGCTTCCGGTGCAGAAACCTTGAGGCTACCAAAGGCTTGTGCCGCTGCGCCGGTAACACTGGCGCTGATTTCGTCAATGCCGGCACAGCCAGCAGCGGTGTAAAGCGTGGATGCCTGGCCGTTGGTCGCCTGCGGGATTTCTGGATTTATCAGTGACTGACCGGAGGCGATACAGCCGCTGCTAAACCGCACTTCTTCGGAAGTGGTAATGCGCTTGCCATCGGAATCAAGCACAACCACGGTGAACTGGGCGTTGCCGCCGGCAGCTAGTGTGGATTTTGGTTCAATAAATATCTGGTTCTCAAGGAAAGTGCCGTCTTCGTCGAAGTAGCCCAGACGTAAGCCGCTGTCGCCAACCTGGAAACTGAGGGTGCCGGTGCGGGTACCTGATTCTGTTGCGGCAGACACGGAGATTGTGCCTGCGCCCTTATCACCGCCGGCTATGATCTGGAAAGTGGCGATGCCGTTGTTATCTGTTAGCGCGGTACCGCTATCAGGAATCACGGTGCCGATATCGCTGTCAGCGTTTACTACAATGTTTCCGGCCGAGCCGACTTTAACACGCAGTGTGCCCGGTGCTGATTCTGTTACCGTATTGGTTTGTTCACCGCTGGGATCGTACAGTGTCATACTCAGATTGTCGGAGCCACCAGGGAAAAACCCGCCCCCGTCGCCACCACCACCACCGCCTCCGCAGGCGGTCAATGCGCACAGAAAAACAAACAGCACAGCCATACGGCTGTAAAGAGTGACGCCCCTGATGATCATCTTTATCCCCTATTGCCCGCATTAACGCAGGTCTTATAGTGTGAACCGGCTCGAACTGATTCTGCGAGGTTTGCTTGCAGAGTCAACCATATCCGTTATCTACTATTCACAGCTTATCATGTGACCTAAAAAAAACTCTATATAGAACATGGTGATAGGTACTTTTTGTGATTATTTACACAAGGTATTTTTGGGTGTTCTGGCAGTGTGGCCAGAAGTGTTAAAAAGGGCTTCTTTGTCAGTGGATTGTGGTCCTATGAGGCGATGGATTTGTTAGCATGTCATCACTCAGGACGATCTCTCTAGCTGTGACAATTTCACCTCCACTGCCAATTAACCTTTCCGTCGCTATCGTTCTGTACGAGAGTCCTCTGGATGCTCTGGAGAGCACCCTGAATAGTCTGCTAAGGGCGGTGAGTGCAGCTCGCGAGTGCGGTTGTCTGGACCAGGTGACGGTCTTTCTTGTGGATAACCACTCCACTGAGCGTTATAGGGCGGCAGCCAGGCTTATGGCGCAAGGTGTGTCAGGCAATGTTGGCGTGTGTGTGAGTTTTATAGCGTCTCCAGACAACAAAGGCTTCGGTAGCGGGCACAACAGTGTTATGGCGCAGCTGGACAGTGACTTGCACCTGATTTTGAACCCTGATGTTGAGCTTGCAGCGGATGCGCTGATTGTGGGTGTTCCTGCGCTGGTGCAGCGCGACGATGCCGCGTTGCTTTGCCCCAGTGCAACGGGAACGTCTGGGGAACCGGCTTACCTGTGCAAACGTTATCCTTCGGTTTGGCTCCTCCTGTTGCGCGGCTTTGCGCCAGCCATTGTGCAGCGACGCTTTGCTCGATCACTGGATCGGTATGAGTACCGGGAAGTCTGCGCGCTCGGTGAGCCATCGGCAGTGGAAATAGCTAGCGGATGTTTCATGTTGGTCAAGACAGCCTCGCTGCGCGCCGTGGCGGGCTTCGACGAAGACTATTTCTTATATTTCGAGGACTTCGACCTCTCTCTACGGTTGCGCGAGCAGGGGCTGGGGTCGCTGCTGTTCTGGCCAGACATGCGTATTGTGCATCATGGCGGCCACGCAGCACGCAAGGGTTTGCTGCACCTGCAGTATTTCCTGGTATCGGGATGGCGTTTCTTTCGACGGCACGGCTGGCGACGTGTCTAGGCGAACTGCTAAACTGCGGGCGGAGGAAGAACATGCATGAATTAACGCGATTAGCGTATCTAGAGGCAATGGGTGTGGACAGCTACGTGTCACGCCACTCGCTTGCCGGGGCGGTCCCCACACGTCGCCTGGCTCTGTTGCGCACCCCTGTTGATAATGCTCCCGCTAACGGTTCAGCGGTTGATAGTTCATCCGCTCATATGCCTCCCCAGCGGGAAAGACCTGCCATTGATCCAAGCCCAGTCCCACAGATTGTCACGACAACAGACCCGGTAAGCACGGCTCCTGCTGCGCAGGCAAAGCGGCAGGCAGCTCCTGAGCGATTTAGCCTGGCTGCGGTGGTCGCCGGTGAGTGGCTGTGGCTGGAGGATTTGGCGGGCATGCCGATCAGTAGAGAGCAAGTGTGGTTGATCAGTGCGATGGCCCAGGCACTTGGGCTGAGCGCAGCACGGCATCGCGGCGCAGAGCCGGGAGCTGGGCTATCGAGCAAACCGGATGTCGCTCAGTTCGACTGGCCTATTCACACCAATGACCAGTTTGATCTCGGGGAAGAGGCGGCACAAGCATCTGTGGCTGGCTTTGTCAGCCGCAGAATGGATCAGTTTAAGTGTCGCGGCCTGGTGCTATTGGGACAGAATTGTGAGCACCGCCTACTGGCGCAGCAAGTTGCGGTGCCGATGGTGAAGACCAGCAGTACCTCGCAGATGTTAGCTGAACCGTCGACAAAAGCGTTTGTTTGGCGTGATCTGGCACCGTTGTTGCAAGCCTGACACTTTGCGGTCGCTACGCACTTTTCGGACAAGATTTCCATTGTGGAAGTGATTCGCCAAGCCATTGCAGAAGATGCGGCATCGCTTGCCCAATTGGATGAAGCGTCCGATGACTGGCCCTGGCCGGCGCCAAGGATTTCCTCTGCCTGCGCAGGCACTGGTGGTCAGAGTGTATTCTTGTTGGAACTGGAACTGGAACTAGAGACAAAGCCAGTTGCTTATGTCGCGTTTGCCAGTGTCCTGGACGAGGGGAGTATCTATCGTATAGCCGTTCATCCTGTGCACCGGCAAGCGGGGATGGGTAGTCGGCTGCTTGATGCGGCGTTGCTACAATTGCGCGAGCAAGGGGCGTGCCGCATATTTCTTGAACTGCGTAGCAGCAATGCAGCGGCCCATGCCCTGTATAGCTCGCGCGGGTTTAGTACGGACACAAAGCGCAAGGGGTACTACCCCGGTGCGCAAGGCAGGGAGGATGCTCTGTTGATGTCCCTGGCATGGTAAGGACCAAAATATGAATGTACTTGAGACGGAGTGGTGGAGCATGGCTTTGCCGCCGGAATGGTGGGCGGAGGCAGAGGGCGACAGTATCCTTGTCGGTGACCGTGATGATGTTGGCTGCATCGAAATCAGCATTTTACGCAAAAATGACGGAGTGTTCACAGGCGCAGAAATAGAGGCGATTGCGCGGGATGCCTCAGACAGCGTGCAGATCTGGCGCGAATCTGCGCCGGGAGAATTCAGTGGGTTAGCCAGTGATTATGTAGAAGAGGATGTGGCGATCCGCGAATGGTACGTTGCCGCGGATGCGACCCTTCTATTCATGACCTACAGTTGCGACTTGGAAAACAAGGGCATGGACGATGCGGCTGTAGATGAGCTGCTCGATACTTTGCTGGCGACCTCCGCAAGCTAAGAGATGGTGCCAGTCACTCGCACTCGCTTGGAGCCCTTCACGGGTCGTTCCTTACGCGCATCCTGATAACGCTTGATGCGATCATCAATCAGGTTTTTTACGGCGATCATCAGGCCAGTGAAAATAAAGGCCCCTGGCGGCAAGATAGCCAGTAGAAAGGGTTGATAGTCCTCAAACAGCACGATCTCCCAGCTGGCAGCATCTGGGCCCAATAGCAGATCCATATTGGCGAACAATGCACCCGTTCCTGTCAGTTCACGTAACGCACCCAGGAAGACCAGGATCACGGTAAAGCCTACGCCCATTATGAAGCCGTCGTACATAGAGGGTCCTAGTGCATTCCTAGCCGCAAAACCGTCCGCTCTGCCCAGAATCACACAGTTAGTGGTGATTAGCGGCAGAAATATGCCAAGTATTTGATACAGCTCGTAGGTATAGGCCTGCATTAACAGTTCGATGCAGGTTACAGCTGCGGCGATAATCATCACGAATACTGGCAGCCGTACGGCGTCCGAAACGATATTGCGAATCAGCGAGACGGCGGTGTTTGAACACACCAGTACCAGCGTGGTGGCGGCGCCCAACCCCAGGGCGTTGACGACGCTGCCCGTAACGGCAAGCAAAGGGCACAGGCCCAGTAGCTGCACGATCGCGGGGTTATTCTTCCACAGGCCGTTCAGGGACAGCTCGCTATAGCTTGTCTGGGCCATTAGCTTTCACCTCCATTGGCGGCGGGCTCGGTCTTTCCGAAAATGAATTCCCGATTCGCCTGCACAAATTGTAGAACGCCCAGCGTAGCCTTTACAACTGCGCGGGGCGTGATAGTGGCACCCGTAAATTGGTCGAATACGCCTCTGTCACGTTTCACCGCCCAGTTGTCTACTGTTGGGTTGGACAGGGAACGGGCATTGAAGCCGAGTACCCAGTCAGATTTTTTCAGGTCTACCTTGTCACCCAGTCCCGGTGTTTCCCTGTGCGCGAGCACGCGCACGCCGGCGATACTGCCATCAATATTAACACCGACAATCATTTCGATTTTGCCGGTGTAACCATCCGGGGCAACGGCGGGAATAATGGCAGCCACAATTTTGTTCTCACGGCGGGCTAGATAAATGGTCCTGTTTTTTTGCAGTCCAAGCCCTTTGGTATCTGGGCCCACGGGCAGGGTGTCGTCTAGCATCGAATTGTCATGTATCTCGCGAGGTACAATTTGTAGTAGCGCTCTTTCTTCTGCCCGACGTTTCTGCTCGGCGATAGCATCCTTGGTACTCAGGAATGTACCGGCAATCAACGAGGTGGTCACGACTGCAAAGAGGGCAAGCAGTGCGCTGTTAAGGGTAATGGAGCGGCCCAGCATGCTATTTCTCCCGCCCATCGCGATCGTGGCCATAGGTCCGCGGTTGCGTGTAGTAGTCGATAAACGGTGCGGCGAAATTCATGATAAGCACGGCAAAAGCCACTGCGTCGGGGTAGTTACCCCGCACGCGAATGACGTAAATCAGTACACCGATCATGGCGCCATAAATTAGCCGGCCGCGCAGGGAAACGGCGGAAGTGACTGGATCCGTGACAATAAAGAATGCACCAAACATGGTGGCGCCACTGAGTAGGTGAAAAAGTGGTGAGCCGCCACTGGCAGAGCTGCCGCCGTCGTAGAATATTGCCGACAAGAGGGTCAGGCTGGCGAGCATCGCAACCGGTGCATGCCAGGTGAAAATGCGTCGATATATAAGCCATGCACCGCCCGCGAGAAAGGCCAGGTTAACCCATTCCCAGCCAATGCCTGCCCAGCGACCGAACTGCGCGTTCTCTTGCCACAGATCTTCCACCAGCAGGCTGGAGTTTTGCCGCATCACATCCAACGGAGTCGCCATGGTTGTGCCATCGAAGTCTGCTGGAAAGAAGCACGCGTTGAAAGCTTCGATCAGGCCTGGTAACTCACCGACCCCTCTAGGGGGAGCCCATGTTGTCATTTGCAACGGGAAGGAAATTAGCAGTACGACATAGCCTGCCATGGCAGGGTTGAACGGGTTGTAACCCAAGCCGCCGTATAATTGTTTTGCCAGCAGGATGGAGCTGGCAATCCCCACGGCAATCAGCCACCAGGGTGAGTAGGGTGGCAAGGCAATGCACAACAGAAACGCGGTAACAATTGCGCTACAGTCTTTCAGGTAGAAGCCCAGAGGGCGCCCCCGCAATTTTAAGGCCAGTGCTTCGCAGGCCAGCGCAACAATGCAGCCCCAGAGAATATTAATCAGTGTGCCAAAACCGAAGAAGTGGGTCAGTACAATGATGCCCGGTACCGTCGCCAGTAAAACTTGCTGCATGACCCGGGCTGTTGCCTGCGGCCCATGGGCGTGGGGTGAGCTGATACGCATCAGTGACATGTCAGGCGCTCTCCTCTTCCCGCAGCTGACGCTGTGCTTCGGCGACTTTTTCTGTCATGCGTGTCACCGATAATTCAAGCGCTTCGATGATTTTTTCCTCGTCGCCGTTGTCACGGCTGTCGACTAATTTGTTCTGCGACTTCTGTAAGCGTTGCTGCAGTTTTTCCAGGTTGATGCGTGCTTTGTCTGCTGGATCCAGAGCCGCCTCTACCGCGCGGGAGGCCATCGCTTTTTGGATAGCCACTTGTGCCGGGTCTGCGGTCGGTGCTTCGTCTGTATCGCTGGTGTTGGCCTTTTGGTAATCCACTAGCGCCTGCTCGGCCGCATTGACCTTGATCGTCGTTTTATCGACACCGGTTTGCAGTGCGTCCACCAGATCTGAACCTTCTGCCTTGGCTTGCTCAAGTTTTGCCGTTGCGGTATCCAGTCGCTTACGCGTTGTGACCACGGCTTTTTCCAGCTTTTCAAGTTCGCTTTCGTTGCTTCCTTCAGCCTGTTGGGCAGCCTTCTTGGCCTTGGCTCGCTCTATCGCAGCCTGAATGGGATCTTCATCACTATTGCCCGAGTCTGCGGCCTTCCGGGCTTTTTCTTGCGCAGCCTTCTTGCGGGCGGCGCGTTTCGCCTCTTTCTCGGCGTCCTCTTTCTCAAGTCTTTCCTGACGCGCCTCGAAGCGTGTACGCGAGTACTCAGCCTTTTCGTGATCATGGCGCAGCTGCAGGATCTCTGCCTTGGATGCGCGGTAGTACTGCACCAGCGGAATGGTGCTTGGGCAGACATAGGAGCAGGCGCCACATTCGATACAGTCGAACAGATTGTGGGCTTCGAGTTTCTCGAACTCTTTGCCCTGCGCGAACCAGAACATCTGCTGCGGTAACAGACTTACAGGACAAGCCTCGGCGCACATGCCGCAACGAATACAGGCTTGGGCCGGTGGCGGTTTTGGCAATTCTGCTGCACTGGGCGCCAATAGACAGTTCGTTGTCTTAACGATGGGCACCTCGGGCGAGGGCACGGAGAACCCCATCATAGGGCCGCCCATTACCAGACGCTCATTCTGCGCGGCATTGTACCCGGCCTTTTCCAGCAGGTAGGCCATGGACGTGCCTAGGAGCACATGGAAATTTTGTGGTTCATCGACCGCTTCACCGGTGACCGTGGTGATGCGGGAGATCAGGGGGCGACCCTTAACAATGGCTTCGTAGATGGCCAATGTGCTGCCGATATTCTGGCATACGATGCCTACTTGTGAAGGCAGTCCGCCGCTGGGCACTTGCTTGCCAGTGAGGATTTCAATGAGCTGTTTTTCACCGCCAGACGGGTATTTGGTAGGGAACTCAACAATTTCAATGCCAGTGCCTTCGGCAGCAGCGCGCAGTGCGGCTAGCCCTTCAGGTTTGTTGTCTTCTACACCGATCAGCACTTCATCGGGGCCGATGATATGGCGCAGAATTTTGGCACCTTCAATAATGTCGGCAGGTCGCTCTCGCATCAGCGCGTCGTCGGCCGTGATGTAAGGTTCGCATTCGGTGCCGTTGATGATCAACGTCTCGATTTTTGTGCCGGGCTTTACCGACAGTTTTACGGCACTGGGAAAGCCTGCGCCGCCCATGCCCGCAATGCCTGCATTGCGAATGCGATCTACCAGTTCAGCTTTTTCCAAGCAGGTGTAGTCGGGCGTGCCCGCGTGCTCCAGCCACTGGTCGCGACCATCACTGGCGATGACCACGCACATGGCAGCATGCCCCGATGGATGGGCAATTTGTCGTTCTTCAATGGCGGTTACGGTGCCTGATGTGGGCGCGTGAACCGGGACGCTGACAAAGCCACGTGGTTGCGCAATGACCTGGCCCTTTAAAACAGTGTCGCCAGGGGCGACGACCGGAGCGGCCGGTGCGCCGATATGCTGCGAGAGGGGGAGTATGAGTTCTTTGGGTATGCCCGCGTCAGCAATGGGCGTTCGAACAGACTGATGCTTATTCTCTGGCGGGTGAATACCACCGTGAAAGCTGTGGGTCTTTCTCATGCCGCCCGGTTTCCCGAGACATCTGCAGCCGCGTCGGTTGCAATGATCTCAACCTGTATGGCGACTGGGTCGGGGAGTTGCCAGTGCCAGCTTTTAATGGACTCTGCCTCGTGCAGCATATCAATACAGTCGACAGGGCAAGGCTCGACGCAGAGATCGCAACCGGTACATTCGCTGATGATGACGGTATGCATTTGTTTGGCGGCACCCAGAATGGCGTCGACTGGACAGGCCTGAATACACTTCGTGCAGCCAATGCACTCGGCTTCGCGGATATACGCTACTGCAGGACCGGCTTTCTCTTCGCCGTGTTCTTCGTCCAGGGGCATGGGCTCAACATCGAGTAAGTCTGCCAATGCCTGAATGCCCGCTTCGCCGCCCGGAGGGCACTTGTTAATGTCTTCGCCATCTGCGATTGCCTCGGCGTAGGGGCGGCAGCCTGGATAGCCGCACTGGCCGCATTGGGTCTGGGGCAGGATATCGTTGATCTGGTCGGCAATGGGGTTGCCTTCGGTTTTGAAGCGTACTGCAGCGAATCCCAGTATTGCACCAAATACTGCGGCGAGTCCGACCAGTGCGACGAGGGCGGCCAGTAAGGGATACTGTAATAGGAATTGGGTCACGCGCTTTACACCAGACCAGCAAAGCCCATAAAGGCGAGAGAGGCCATGCCTGCGGTAATCATGCCGATGGCGGGGCCTTTGAATGGCGTGGGTACATCGGCCACATTCAGCCTTTCACGCATGGCGGCGAACAGTACCAGAACCAGGGAGAATCCAACCGCAGCGCCAAAACCGTAAAACAGGGCCTGCATGAAGCTGTGCTCCATGTTGATATTGAGCAGCGCGACACCCAGCACGGCGCAGTTCGTGGTGATGAGGGGTAGATAGACACCGAGCACTCGGTGCAGCAGCGGACTGGTCTTGCGCACTACCATTTCGGTGAACTGCACAACCACCGCGATCACCAGAATAAACGCGATGGTCTTCAAGTAACCCAGTCCCAGCGGTACCAGCAGGAAGTGGTAGGTCAGGTTAGAGCAGGCAGAAGCCAGCGTCAGTACAAAGGTAGTAGCCATGGACATTCCCATGGCGGTTTCGAGCTTATTGGACACACCCATGAACGGGCACAGTCCCAGGAACTGCACCAGTACGAAATTGTTAACCAGGATCGCACCGATCAACAGGATGGAATAGTCTGCAAACATCTTTGGTCTCTGTGGGGACGGGAAGTGTTATCGCTCCCGGAACTGCCACTGATTTAGGGCATTAGTCTAACGTTTTCAGAGGTTTATGACAGTACAAATATTAAAACTAATGGTTGTTAGTCTGCTGATTACGGCCAATTGTATCGCGTTTTGCTACTTCACCTGCATGCCGGGATGCGCTCCGTCGTCCGGTGACAGCAGATAGATGTCTTCGCCGCCTGGGCCTGCGGCCAGAACCATACCCTCGGAAACGCCAAAACGCATTTTGCGCGGGGCCAGGTTGGCGACCATTATCGTCAGGCGACCCACCAGATCTTCGGGCTTATAGGCAGACTTGATGCCGGAAAAGACGTTGCGCTGGCCACTAACGTC
>JBLFXU010000036.1:0-15233 GCA_047609575.1 Bacteroidia bacterium
GTCGCCTCTCATGAGGTCCATTTCTACTCGTTTAGCAGCGTCGTGATTGGACTCCACGGCGAATTTCAGTTTCCGACTGATCCGGTTTTGGGTCCAAATGAAGGCATCTCTTACTTGGCTGTGGCGGTACATGAAGAGGGCTGCGACTAGCACATGTATGTCGAAAATGATGTGTCGAGTGATCGCTCCGGCCGTGTGTATGACGAGATCGTGGATGCGGTTCAGCATCGGGGTGTGACAGAGGTAGCTCTCTACGGGTTCAGCCATGACGGTGGCTCCATCTACGACTTGACTGAGCGGCCTCCGGCCAATCAAGCCTCAATTGGTGTTTTCGAAGCAATTTGACAGCCTGAGAGCCAATTCAGGAGCGGGGTTTCCCTGAGCAATGATGGCTGCGGGATAGTTCTAAGTATTTATGTGGCCGGTCGGGAGAGATTAAAGAAATTCCTTTTCAAACTTTTCTTTAACATATCTATACAGCTTCTTGTCCTCCCTGGTTAATGATTCGAAGCGCGCTATAATGTCGGGGTGAATTTCGTCAGCTGTTAGACGAAAAGCTGTTTTATTGACCTTGGCGGGCTGGTTCACGGAGATACCTAGTTGCTTTCCAAGCACGACTGAGAAGTCCTTTATATACTCAAGCGGAGCCGCCAAGAAAAACTGCTCATCTATGACTTGTTTTGCCTTTTCAAAAGATTTTTCTCCACATACACACATACACTGTGGGTTAGTGCGGCCACTCTTCTCACTACGATCAAGGTATTGGTATAAACTCAAAGATCTGAACGAACTCGTGTTTCTAGGGTGGCTGGGAACTGTCTTTATGTAAAAGTAGGCTGAAAGCTCTCGATCCACCGGATTTCGCAACACTGTGACAGGCTTATAATCAGGAATTGGCTGCCTTAAAAAAAAACTAAGAGGAAAATGTCCGGATAAAAGGTTGTATGATCTTATCTCTGTCTCCGTCATGGAGAGATACTTTTTTCTTTCTTCTTCTGAATTCCTGCTAAAACGTATAGCGTGGTCAGCCCCGACCGCATCGGCCAGCGACCTATAGACTGAGATCCCAGCCGTTTTAGGGATATGGACGAATAAAATTTTGGTGCTGTTTTTCATAAGATGTTTGTTCGTGAACAACCTGCGCGCCCCCTCCCTCCTCCCCCCTCGCAAAAAAAATTTGCGAAACGTACTGCTCAGGCTGGCGAAATCTGCTTCAGTCTCTTTCTTGTTCATAGCTGCTTTCTTATCTCATAATGAGCGTAGTTAAGGATAAGTAGTTACATAGAATAATTTACAGTCTCAAAGGGAATGCTGCAACTGTAGACCCTTCTTCTGCCAATTCTACATTCCGCGAAATGAAACACTAATTTTTTAGCTATTTTGTGTTCCCTCCAGGCGTTATTGAAACGACCTAGTAGCAGTTTCATGGAAACCAACATGCGGGGTCAGCTCTTTCTAGTCCTGAATCGAGTCTGTTCTATCATTAGGCTTCACAGGGCAGTGGTGATGCCGGCCGAACAGCCCGGCTAACAATCGCTTTTGGAACTCATTTCTCCTACTTGCAGCCTCGTTGGCTCTGCTACAGGTTGCCCCTATTTTTTTCGAGCTTTTGCAATATGGACGTGTCGTACAAAAGGTAAAGCTAAAAGCCCAAAAAAACATGCCAGGCAACAGTAATCAGCTTGTCATACACCATGAATGTGCGAGTGAATCACGTCACCCTCAAGGACTGCCACCAGCAGCCCATCGTCAGGCAATGCCTCGCCCATACTACGACTGCATGAAATAAAACTGCCACTCGATCATGCAGACGATGCACTCGCTGCAGCTGTTGTAGAAAGCCTGGAAATTGAAGTCGACGACGTGCTGGGTGTGAGCGTTTTCAAGCGTAGCTATGATGCTCACCACAAGTCTCGAATTCTACTGATCTACCAACTGGATGTGGAGTTGCCCGAAAGACTGGAGCAGCAGCTACTGGAGAAGTTTTCTCGTAGCTCTTACGTGGGACCAAGCCCCGATACAAGTTACCCGCTTGTTGCCCAGGCTGGAGCGGATTTCCCCGCGCCCGGACAACAGCGGCCGATTGTTATCGGCTTTGGTCCCTATGGCATCATCGCGGAGCTTTTGCTGGCACAAATAAGCATCAAGCCGATGGTGCTGGAGCGCGGGCAGGCGGTGCGCCAACGCACACAGGATACCTGGGGGCTGTGGCGCAAGCGCAAGTTAAATACAGAATCGAATGTGCAGTACGGCGAGGGCGGCGCGGGTATCTTCTCGGATGGCAAGCTGTACAGCGAGGTCAAGGACAAGCGATATCTGGGGCGCAAGGTGCTGAACGAGTTTGTCGCGGCCGGCGCACCACAGGAAATACTCTATGAGAGCAAGTCGCATATTGGCACTTTCAAGCTGGTTTTGCATCCGCAGCTGCATAATGCTTTAGATATGCCGGTTTTTATCCGTAAATCACGGGCCCGTTTTGGCTCACAGAAGGACTGAATGGAATGGTGGGTTTTTTTGTTGGGTATATCTGGGAATGACGGCAAATACACCTGCTTGAAAAGCATACGTGTATAGGCATACCGGGAGTACAGTTAGCGTGCAAAACAGGTAGCCCAGCCAGGGCTGGGCCTGGTCCCTCTACTTTTTTTCAACGCTTTTTAACCGACTACCAGAGGTAGGGCTGTAGTAAGAATGGCAATTATGCCCTTTGCTGCCGTGGGTATCGACCGATTGAGATCACTCGACAGAAGGGGTATTCGTATTTTGCAAAGACGCGTGCCTAAACGTTCGTTTATAGCAACGTCGATTCACGCGAGTTATAATATGGCATTGAATTCTCTCGGGTGGTGCGACGAATCCACCACAGCCATGTAGCAAGGGAATGCCATCTAGGGTTTAAAAACTGTTGGCCTTTACCCGATCCACACTATCTATTTTAGCCAACGTGGTCAAGCTTATCGATTGCGAACCTTGGAAAGTCCACCTTCCTATTCAAGCAAGAATGTCGCACGAAATTATTTGAGCTAGAAGATTCCGAGAAAAACTCTAAAGAGAGTTAAAGCAATGAGAATAATTATAGCCATATTTGTCGCTGCGCTAGTGTCGATCAATACTTATGCCAGCGTTAGTAGTCCAGGCAGCTATTACGCAAGCACAGATAATCTCAATGTACGACTTAGTCCTGATAGCTCGGGCAAGGTGACGAATCGATTGTCAAAGGGTTCAAAGGTTGATGTGTTATCTGTCGAAAATGGATGGGCCAGAATTTCTAAGTACTATGACGGCTCGCTGGAGGGGGTTAAAGGTGAAGTGGCGCGGTGGGTCTCTACCAAGTATCTCTCTACTGAAAATCCAGAAAGTCGTGTTTCCGTCAACACAAATTCACTCGTTGCCACGGCAATTAAGGGGTCAGATGATTTTTCCAAATACAGTGGAGTATTCATCGTAACATCCGAGCAGCTGATTGCTACAGGTAGGTGTACTATTGGAGATTTCAAAGAAATTGGTGGCTGGTGGAAGTCATCTAGCCACAAGCCGAAGCCAGTTTATTTTACCTACTGTGGCCGCATGCATAAGAGCAATAAGCTCTATTTGAACGCATCTACAGGCGAGGTTTTTAGGTAGATAGTGACCAATATTCTGTGTTGAACCAGTACATATGCATCTTGCGTGGGAAGGGACTGACAAGTTAAATCCTTGAAGCGAAAAATATTCAGTCGGCGGCAATCACACCACTGCCCTGCTCCATTCACCGAACGCACTGATCCTAAGATCACGATAATGTTGTGCACGGACTAGATGCCTTCCCAGATTGCATAAATTGCTGACGGCAGCATGAGCACCCAAGAATCGCTGCGCCTGACTCACAGATTTGAACTTCCGTATTCCTCGCTCCCTCACTCTGGTCGCCTCGTGAGATTGCTCTGCCCGATTATTCTCATACTGTTGAGTACTTTGGATCGTCTCTGAGATCAGGTCGCGATGAGCCACTCCATAGCTGCGTAGTTTATCGGTCACGATCTTCCTGAGTTCGCTGCCGTGTGATCTGAGAAGCCGCCTGAAGAAACGCTCTGCCGCAGCTCCATCTCGCTTTCTCTGTAGATAAACATCAACCACTTCGCCATCCTGATCGACAGTCCGCCACAGATACTGCTGCTTACCGTTGATCCGAATGGTCCGGCACACCGGCGAATACTTCGTCAATGTAGAATGTGTCGCCGTAGCCTCGATGCTTTCGCTTCCGTCTCCAGGCGTACAGAACGCCGAACTTAATGCACCAGAGGCGGATCGATTCCCGCGTGACGATGATCCCTCGCTCGGCTAGGAGATCCTCAATATCACGGTGGCTGAGGTTGAATCGGTAGTACAGCCAGGCGGCGTAACTGATGATGTCAGGCGGGAATCGGTGGCGTTTATAGGTATTCATCCACCGATTCTACCAATTATCGGCTGTTAACTTGTCAGTACCACTTTTGTTATTATAGAAAAAATTTATTTTTATCAAGGGCTTGAACGTACAATAGTGATACAGCGGCAAGAATATTTCCTATACTTGTCATATAAGAACGGTTGCACCGTCACTAAGTAGTAAAGCTAACAAGGTATAAGAATATGGCAACCCTCCACAAAACACGCATTGTTGCGCAAGAATTCCTCTTCCTACTGCTGGCCCTTGGGGTCCTGGCGGGTTGCCGAGTCGAAGTTGCCAATGATGGTGATACCCGAGGGAACGTCGCCAGTTCCCTTGCGACGGGTACGCTGCTGAATTGCGGTACCGGGGGTAGCGATTGTAACAAAAGCTACCTGAATCTCGGCACAGAGACATTAACGGCAACAGCGGCAGCGGGATATGGGTTTGCGGGGTGGTCCGGCGTCTGCGAGGGGCAAAGTGCGGTTTGCACTTTGGCAGTGACTTCTAACAGCTTCCATGAAACAGAGGCGCTTTTTGAGTTTTCTGCGGTGACCGTCAACCCTATGGCAGATCAGCAGGTGGGCCAAAATTTCGGCGCATTTACCGTCACTGCAAGCGGCTCTTCTACAGCTGGAACCATTACTTGGAGCGCCACCAACACACGACCAGATGCCGCTAACATCGCAATAGATTCCGGAACCGGACTGGTAACGATCTCGCCAGTAGCCGACGGCTTTGGCAACGCCGAGATCGAGGTGATTGCAACCGTTCCAGCTGGTAACTTCACCAGCACCCGTTTCAATCTGGTTGTAACCATGCCCAGCAGCCCCGTATTCGCCTGTGGTACATCGGTAGAAACTGAAACGGGCGATACACTTCCCGGCAGTTATACGCTGTTTGAGTTCGGCCAGTCGCGACCGTTGGCCATCTCACCGAACGGGCGATACCTGTTTGTTGCCAACACTCCCGCCAACTGCCTCGAGATTTACAATGTAGAAACCGATACACCGCAACTGATTAGTAGTGTTGCAGTGGGCGTTGAGCCGATAGCCGTGGCGGCGCGCACAGACACTGAGATTTGGGTGGTCAATGGTCTGTCTGACTCAGTAAGCATTGTTGATATACGTGATCAGCCCCATGTTCGGCGCACCCTGTTAGTCGGTGATGAGCCGCGAGATATAGTCTTTGATGGCAGCGACCGTGCCTATATCACTGCAGCCTATCGCGGGCAGAACCACCCTAGCTTTACCCCGGCCGATTTGTTTACCGAAGGACTCGGGAGAGCGGATGTATGGGTATTTGACGGCGCCGATCCGGGGGCAGCACTGGGCGGTACGCCGCTTACGCTAATCAACTTATTCACCGACGCACCGCGAGCGCTCGCAGTTAGCCCGGACGGTGACACTGTATACGCCGCCGGATTCTTTTCTGGGAACCAAACCACAACCATTGACGAGGGAAGCGTAGCAGCCGGAGGCGGCGCGCCGGACCCCACGTCTAATATCGAGGGAACTGCTGCCCACCCCACCGGTTTGATCGTTAAGTTTGATGGCAATAACTGGGTTGATGAAGATGGCACTCAATGGGATTCGCAGGTGAACTTTAGTTTGCCCGATAGTGACGTTTTCGAGATTGACGCCAGTCTGCCTATCCCGGCACTGGTGGGGAGCCATAGTGGCGTGGGGACTACCTTATTCAATATGACGACCTCACCGGACGGAAAACTTTTTGTCTCCAATACAGAGGCGCGTAATCATGTTCGGTTCGAAGGAGAGGGTTTACTCGGTACTACAGTACGCGGCCACACCGCGGAAAACAGAGTCACCATCATCGATGGCAGTAACGTAGCGCCACATCACCTGAATAGTCATATCGATTTTGATTTGCCTTTTGGGCAACAGGTCAGTGGGTCGGACAAGTTTCAGGCAATAGCGCAACCGGGTGCCATGGCCTATATCAATGGCGAGCTTTGGGTACTGCCGTTTGGCTCGCGCAAGATACAGGTTTACGATGACCCCGCGGTAACCGGCAGCGGCAGTTGGTTCGATGCACCCAAGGACAGTTGGGTGGGCACGTTGCTACCTGACGGTGGCCCGGCTGGCATCGCGGTGCAGAATTACCGGGGCCGCGCTTACGTCTATACACGTTACGGCCATAAATTATCGGTGTTGAGCACAGCCCACAGATACGTCATCAATACCATTGACCTGTTCACACCTGAACCTGCATCGGTGAAAGACGGTCGCGAATTTCTCTATGACGCGCAGCTCACCTCGGGCAATGGCACCGGTTCCTGCGGCTCTTGCCATGTCTTTGGCGACTTTGATGGTATCGCCTGGGATTTGGGTGAACCCGAAGGCCATGTCGCGCCCAATACCAATCCGTTTATCTCAGGACCGGCCACTCCGGAATTCCATCCGATGAAAGGCCCAATGACTACGCAAACGCTGCGTGGTATTGCCGACAGTGGACCCATGCATTGGCGTGGTGATCGTACCGGCAGAGATGCGCTGGGCAATATGCTGCCGGGTGAGCCAACCATTGAGTCTGGCGCGTTTAAACAGTTCAATCCTGCTTTTGTCGGTTTGGTGGGAAGAGCTACCGAGTTGAGCGCGCCGGAGTTGCAGGCTTTTACCGATTTTTCCCTACAGATCACTCCACCGCCCAATCCTGTGCGCAATCTGGACAACTCCCTCACCGCGAATCAACAGGCGGGCAGCGACATCTACTTCACTAATATCTCAGATGGTGGGCGTACCTGTAACGGTTGCCACCTTGTCGATTCTAGCCAGAATGCTTTTGGTACAGGCGGTTTATCGACCTCAGAGGGCGCTATGATCTCTCAGGAGTTTAAGATCGCGCACCTGCGTAACATGTATCAGAAAGTTGGTATGTTCGGCACGAGCTTCGACAGCCCTGATCTGGTGAACTATAGCGGAGGTCCACAAATCAAAGGGTTTGGGTACATTCATGACGGCTCGATGGACACGCTGGACAACTTCCTCGGCGCTACGCTGTTTAATTTCGTCGATCAAGTGAATGACCCGCGCTTGGTCGGCGAATTCAATATGGTGATGGAAACAAACCTTAAACCAATGGTGGGGCAGCAGATATCGCTCACATCAATCAATGCGGCGGTAGTAGGCCCACGAATCGATCTACTTATTGCGCGCAGCCTCGCCGGTGATTGTGATCTCATTGCGTGGAGTTCTACCCAGTCCAATGGCGTTGTCAGTGCCAGGCTTTTACCTGGTGGCGCGTTCAAAACCTCACTTCCCGGGAATACCGTGCTAACTGACACATTCATTCGCAATCGTGTGTCGAACTTCGGTGAGCCGGTTACCTATACCTGTGTAGCGCCGGGTAACGGCGTGCGACTGAGCCAAGTGCCTTAGCCCGGATATTGCCGATGGCAGGCTGCTCCAAGCAGGGCAGCTTCGGGGCTAAGCGCAGACGCAGGCAGTCAGGCATCTATCCAATCGATTCTGGCATGTTAAGTGCTTGAGGCGAAGAAAATCCAGCCTGTAACAATCAGGCTACCGCTCTTTCCCATTCTGTAAACACACTCACCCTAAGATCACGGTAATGTTGAGCTCTGACCAAATATCGGCCGAGTTTGGACAAATTGCTCACCGCAGCATGAGCACTCAAGAATCGCTGCACCTGTCTCACTGATTTGAACTTGCGCATCCCTCGTTCTCGCACCCTGGTCGCCTCATGCGATTGCTCTGCCCGATTATTCTCATATTGCTTGGTACTGTGGGTTGTATTGGGAATAAGTTCGCGATGCGCCACACCGTAGCTACGGAGTTTATCCGTAACGATCTTCCTTGGCTCTCCGCCGTAGCTCCGCAATAATCGCTTGAAGAACCGCCTAGCTGCAGCCCAATCACGCTTACCCTGCAGATACACATCAACCACCTCACCGTCCTAATCAACAGCCCGCCAAAGGTAGTGCTGCTTGCCGTTGATCTTTACGAAAACTTCATCGATGTAAAAGGTATGACCGTAGACTCGATTTTTTTGCTTCAATCTCCGTGCGTACAGAGCGCCAAACTTGATACACCAGAGACGGATTGCTTCGCGGCAGACGGTAAAACCTCGCTCGGCGAGTAGATACTCGATATCGCGGTGGCTCAGATTGAAGAGATAGTAGGGCCAGACTGCGTAAGAGATGATATCTGGTGCGGATCGGTGGCGCTTGTATGTGTTCATTCGCCAATTCTACCAATTGGGGCGACTTAACTTGGCAGTACCCTCTTCGGGTATGAAGCCGGGAGGGTGCGGGTCGATTTTCAGCAAATAGCCTCTCTATTTCGTCTATACTTCATCAAGTGCCGGGTTGAATTAGGAATGCATCGAATGTCTGTAATAAGAGCTCAAAGGTTAGTAACCGCACGTGAGGCAAGCTTTTTCCTTGCCCTGCTACTGGCTATAGTGGCTCTGGCATCAATCGCCTTGCCTCACAGTGCCACTGCGCAAGAATTTACCGTCACGCGCCTCAACGAGGCGGAGCCGATAATCTCGCAGTCGGATTTCAGGCGGGCGGCTGCCGGCAAGAGCGACGGCAGGAACATCAACGGTCCGTCAGTTATCCGCATACCCGACTGGATACCACCAGAAAAACGTGCCGCACCAGGCGCCAGATTCTACCTGTACTTTGCCCATCACAAGGGAGCATACATCAGGCTGGCCTGGGCCGAAGAAGTCCAGGGGCCTTGGCATTTGTATAACGTAGCAGCCGACATACCACAGGGCAGGCGTGGGGTTCTCGATATCGGCGACGACCGCGAGTTGGCCTTTGGGAACTCTCTCTCAATTACGAGACACGTCGCCTCCCCCGATGTGCACATCGATAATGAACACAAACGTATCGTGATGTATTTCCACGGAGGCATCGACTACGCGGGTGACCCCCTTCCTTACCAATACTCCATGGTTGCCACCTCGCCGTGGGGACTCGATTTCTCCGCTGGCATTGAGCCCGTCCTGTTAAGTAACAGCTATCTGAGAGTATTTGACTACAATGGCAGCCTTCACGGATTAATTTCAACACAACTTCTCCAACCGCCTGACCAGGATGCACCCTGGTCTCCTGCTGCCAGCAGGTCTCCAGCGAAGGGTGTGTGGAACGAGTCACGGGCCGCAATGCTTGATTTTTCCAAAACCACGCTCGCCAATGGTGAGCAGTTCGCCCCCGGGCGCACAATAGTCCGGCATATGGGGCTTTATCTCTCAGGCTCAGACCTGACCATTTTTTTTACAATGAAAGAACATGCACCTGAGCGCATTCTGGCGATCAAGCTCGATTTGAAAAATGGATGCTGGTACTGCGCAATTCCGAACAAGGTGCCCACCGAGGTCATGCGCCCGCAGGAACCTTGGGAGGGGAGTGAGTTGACCCCGTCACCATCTAAAAACGGAGCGTCGAAAAAGCTGGAGAATGCGCTTCGCGATCCTTATATTTTTGAAGATCAGGGGATACTGTATCTCTTCTATGCTGGGGGCGGTGAGCGGGGAATTGGCCTTGCACGACTCGATCCAATTCCAAACGGACACGCCTTGAAAGGCGTGCTGACAAATTAACTTTTCTGGGCAAGTAATTATTGAGCATAGGGATCAAGCAACCGCCCTACTCCACTCATTGAACGCACTCACCCTCAGATTGCGATACTGCTGAGCGCGAACCAGGTGTCGGCCAAGGTTGAACAAGTTGCACACAGAAGATTAGGCCGTAAAAAATCGCTGTGACTGTTTTACTGATCTGAACTGCCGCTTTCCTCGCGCACGTACCCTGGTCGGTTCATGAGATTGCTCGGCCGGATTATTGGCATACTGAGAAGTGGCATGAAGAAAATCGGGCATCAAGTCTCGATGAGAAACACCATAACTTCGCAGTTTTTCTGTCACGATCTTTCGGGGCTCGCTGCCATGACTCCGCAATAGCCTTTTGAAGAAGCACTCGGCTGCTGCCCCCGCGCGACGCGCCTGCAGGAATATATCAACGACTTCACCATCTTGATCAATGGCTCTCCAAAGATAATGCTGCTTGCCGTTAATCTGAATGGTCCGGCACACCGGCGAAGACCTCACTGATAATGTCAGGTGGGAATCGATGACGCTTGTAGGTAATCATCGCCTGATCATCTCATTTCGACGAGGTAACTTGGCGATACCGTTTATATGTGCTCATCTGACGATTGTATTAATCAAGGTCAGTTAAGTTGGAAATACCGTTTCGCAACTTCGCTGTCGTTCTCAAATTCCAACACTTATTGGAATGTTCAGATCTAGGTTCGTGTCATAAAATTTTCCCGAATCAACCCCTAAGATTGTATTCTGGTCGCATACTGAGTATATGAAAATTATTGGGGCGGAAATTCAAAACACGATTTTAGGCGTGCATGTCCCATTGAACTCTACTAACTCTATAGATAAATATAGGGACCGCATCAATCGGTGTCTGTCCCAATTACCTTGATTGCACCCGCCACCTCGGAGGCGAATTCAGGCAGCACTTCCACTACTGCAGAAACTACATCACTAGAGTTATCTGGCGAAACTTCCGACAGCCTTTGTACAAGCTCCACCGCTTCTTCATAGTCTGGGTGGATTATCGATTCTGTTTCGGACATGTATTCTGCGTACTCTGTCGCCACATCGGCGGCACTTTCAGGTACGGCCTCTACCACAGCAACGGCTACATCCATGGCATTGTCTGGTGCCACTTGTGTTAAACGATGTACCAGCTCTACAGCTTCTTCATTTTCATTTTCTTGTTCGGTGCTCTCTGAATTATCGCCAATATGGGCGGCGTATTCAGCCGCAACTTCCGCAGCACTACCGGGTATGGCTTCTGCTACGGCAACGGCAAGATCCATAGCCTTATCGGGTGCTGCCTCGGTAAGCCTTGACATCAATGCTACGGAATTTTGATATTCAGCCTCTTCAACGCCATTCGAATCAATTGCGTTCTGTAATGACGTCGAATCTTCAATGGCAGGGCTGTGACCTTTTTGCGGCTCTTTTTTTGGTTTTTCATAAAATATCAGATCATCGCCTATACCTTGGGAATGACTAACAATATACTCCTGAGCTAATGACACCGCAGATTCAGGAATAGCACCGGCCAACGCGGCAGCAACTTCCACAGCTTGATCGTCTGCGCCTTGCCACAATTGCGTCGCAATATGCACCGCCTCTTCCTGGCTGTTATCAGCCTCTCGCTCGGCATGTCTAACAGAGTCAAGTTCCTCCGACAATACCTGAGCGTAGTACTGAGCGACTTCAGTGGCTGATTCGGGAGCCGCTTCTACCGCAACTCTCGCCATCTCCACACGTAATTCGGGCAAGCTCGTACTAATTTGAGCCGCAACCGCGACTACCTCATCTGGCTGCCATTGTGCGAGCTGACTGACTAGCTCGTAAGCCAGATCAGGCCGGGTAGTGACTATAGCGTGAGTAACTTCGTGTATTCTTTCTGGTATGGCCACCTTCATCACTTGGTAAAGGCCTAATACATCAATTCCGTCGACAGTCGCTACTGCCGCTGCGACGCCTGCACCCAAATGTGGGTTTTTGATGGCGACCATTTTCGCCATTCTTACAGCGGATTCAGGGTCAATTTCAGCAACGGTGACGGCGGCTTCGGCCTCAGCGGTTAGTGGTTGTCTCTGTTCGATGTATTTGGCACGCGGATCAAGCTCAATGGCACTCGACATGGCCACGCCCTGCATAACAAAGCTCTCCTGGTCTGTAACAGGCAAAGCGTGGCGAGCAGACATTCGATACACCACAAAAGCCGCGAGCAGCAGTTGCACCAGCGCCAAATAGTAGAACAGAGATTCACTACCAAACGCCGTCATTACGATGGATGCGGTGAAAGGGCCTAATACACCGCCCAAAGAAAAAGCTAGAATCATCGACCCCATTGCCGCCACCATTTCACTTTGCCGCAACCGATCGAATGATTCGGCGACGCTCAGTGGGTAGATGCAGGCGATGATCCCGCTGGTCACTGCGGTGGCAAAAAACAACGCAGAGGTATAGCCAAGATTAACCAAAGCGACAACCAGCATTCCAGCTGTGGCTGATACTAGTAACAAGGACAGCAATACGGAACGTCGGTCATAGCGATCGGACAAATAGCCAACCGGAAATTGCAAAACAAAAGCGCCAAAAATGGCCGCCCCCATGTAGAGTGACAACTGAAATTCAATAATTCCAAAGTGACCCGCGAAAACAGGGAGCAAGTTGAACAGCGCAGAATAGACTAGTCCTGAAGTTAAACAACAGACGACGCCAAGCGGGGATATTTTGTAGAGCTTTGCAAGTGACATTGAAATCACTTCGTCAATCAGTGGTCCGCTCTTTCCACTCATAACGACTGGTACTATTGCAGCGCAGAGCAAAATTCCTGAGATAACAAAAAGAGTGGTGTCGGCGGGACTGGCAACATTCATAAAAAACTGCCCACCAAAAAGACCCGCAAGTACGGCAGCGTTATACATGGCAAGTACTTTGCCTCTCGTGCTTTTGGTAGAACTGTCACTTAGCCAACTTTCGATCGCAGTGAATGCACAGGCATTGCAGAAGCCAATAACGAGTCGCATAGCCCCCCACAGCACTGGCTCAGAATATAGGCTGCAAAGCAAAATGCAGACCGTTGCAATCGCAACGCAGCCGGCATACATCCGTATGTGCCCCGCCCTGGCTATCAGATATTTACTGTAAACTGCGCCGAAGAGCATCCCAACGTAATACAAAGATAAGACAAGACCAATCTCATCGGTACTAGCGCCATCCAGGCCCATTCGAACCGGCAGCAAAACATTGATCAAACCGTTGCCAAGGAACAGTATGAAGCAACTGATAAACAACGACGTTAACGGGCCAATGACTTTAAACACTCAGAAAATCTCGCAGAAAGATTGATGGCTATTCCGGCACGAGAAAATATGCGAAAGCTCGAGGAAGGCCGCCAATTTTTCTTCTTCCTCAATTTTCCAACAAGAAGGGGCAGTTATCAAAAAAGCGGCGTTCCTACTTAGCGATCGTGCTCGACGAAAAACGACACAAGCCACATAATACGCAATGATGCAATAATTAGAGTCTGCTCCCTACTCAGAAAATCGCCATATTGTCTTATAAATTAGTCTTGCAATGGCGCCATTGCTGGCGATTGGAACAAGGGATCAACCTGACCCCATCACCCCGAACGAGCCACTACTCAACTGGGCGCACGGATCTGCATAAAAGCTGATCAACAACAGCGGCGCTTATTGATTGCGCCTGCCGCTGGTGGCTTCAGTATTAATAGTGAGCAGGGCTCCGTGCAAGGGTTCGGTCATCAGCCTGCTCGCTGCAAGGGGGTAATCAGGCGAGACATATGGCTCTGCCGTGATCGTGTACTTCCACCAGGCAACTGTGCAGACTCTTCACTGCCAACTCGTAATCAGATTCATCGATGACGAATTGCATATCAACCTGACGCATGGATTGATGTATCGCATGCACATAAATGTCGTTTTCGGCAAGCGCTGTCACAGCCCTGGCTAGAATGCCAGTCACTTTCATATCACTACCTATTGCAGACACGATACAGACTTTTTGCTGATGGATTTCCGCATCAGGATAGCGTTCCTGCAATGCGCGATTAATGCGCTTTACTGACTTGAAATTGGTTGCGAGAAAATGCGTGATCGTATTGGCATTGATATCTTTGGCAACGATGTGCGCCCTGAAGCGGTGCAGTATGCTCAGTATTTCCTGATCGTAAATATCTATCTGTCCTGCCATTTCCTGATCGAACAATTCCAGCGCATATACACCCTTGCTGCCGACTATGATTTCGACACAGGGAGTCTCGCTTACATAATCCGCCGTAATCAAGGTGCCAGCGTGATCCGGCTCAAAGGTATTCTTTACCCTCAACGGAATATTGTTTTGCCGCAGCCCCTTGGCGGCTTTCGGGTGAATCGCTTCCATGCCAAGATTCGCCAACTGGTCTGCCACATCGTAGTTCGTGCGTCCAATCGGGACGGCATTCGCCTCACCAACGAGACGCGGATCGGCAGAACACAGATGAAACTCCTTGTGTATCACAGCTTCCTTCGCTTGCGTGACCACCGCGATGCGACTGAAAGTCATTTCGCTATATCCACGATTGAAGCTAGCCAACAAGCCATTATCACTACGGGCATAACCAGTGACGATGGGTAAGACATTGGCCAGATCAATTCCATCGAAGGCCTGTCGAATGCGCTCATCTAATTCCAGTGGCACATTTTCGTCCCAACCGCTCAAATCGATGAAACAGGTGTTTACGCCATCATGCTTGAGCAACCTGGTCATGTTCCAGGCCGAATGAGCCTCACCGATACTGGCCAACATTTCCCTGACGGTTTGCAGGTGCTGCGCCAGCGAGAAATGGCCGTGGCGACACAGTCGCTGCAAATCTCTTAAACACTGCGTGGCGGCATCAAGGCGCTCATCGATAAAGGTGTTCGCCTGTTGCAAGGCAATGTCTTCTGTAAACAGAGACTGGTTGATGTTATGCAGGTTTCCTCTTAATTTAAGTAAGGCATCTAGCCATACCTCACCATCTTCACTGCTCGCAAACAACGCATACACACCGGGCATGCCCGACTTTTTATGTTCCAGTAAATCGTTACTAACCCCACCATAGGCGGAGACAACAAATACCCGTTGATAAAGCGTCTCCTTGCAAGCGGGATGCAGGATAATATTGTCCCGAACGGCCTGGTAGTCACTCATAGAAGTGCCACCGATTTTTTCGATACTGTGTTGATGAATTTCTGCT
>JBLFXU010000037.1:0-14974 GCA_047609575.1 Bacteroidia bacterium
TTATTGTCTAGACTGAGTGAAGGTTAGGGGTGCGAGTACAAGTACAAGTACCCCTTGGCAGGTGTCCGACGCTCGACGTCTGAAACTGCCTGGTGCAGGCGCCAGCCATCGGCTAATTCTGACGGGTATGGCTAGCGCGTATTGAAAATTCCCCCGTCAGAGGCAATGACCTCACCCATCACGTAGGCGCCAGCGCGGGAACACAGAAAGATTGCCAGTCCCGCAATATCTTCGGGCGTGCCAACCCGGCCGCGCGGATTGGTTTTGCCTATCGCGTCCCAATCCACCCCTTCAGTGTCTCCGCCAAAGCCTACGCCGGTGCTGAGCATCCATGTGGGGTAGGGGCCAGGTGCGATGGCATTGCAGGTAATGTTGTCCTTAGCCAGGTGATTGGCCAGGAAACGCGTCAGGTGATGCACAGCGGCCTTGGAAGCTCCGTAGCTGAACACAGAGAAGGGCGAGGACTGCAATCCGTCGATGGAGCCAATGTTAATGATGCGCGCCGGGTCCTGCGCATCGCCCGCGGCGCGCAGTAGCGGCAGCACTTTCTGGGTCAGAAAGAATACGCCCTTAACGTTGGTATCCATCACCTTATCCCAGCCTGCCTCGGGGAACTCATCGATCGGCGATCCCCAGGATGCCCCGGCGTTATTGACCAGAATGTCCAGCTGGGGCTCGCGCGAGGCGAGCTCAGCGGCCAAAGCAGCAGTGCCTTCGACCGTGGACAGGTCTGACGGCAGTGAAATACATTCTCCGCCGTATTCCTGTTGTAAGCGGGCCGCGGTGGCGTCACAGACCTCCGCTTTACGTGAGCTTATATAGACCTTTGCGCCTGCGGCCAGGAAGCCCGCAGCGATCATTTCGCCAATACCCCGGGAGCCGCCGGTAACCAGTGCAGTCTTACCGGCGATGGAAAAAATGTTGGAAAAATCGATGCTCATGAAACGTTCTCCTTGATGAAATAGTGTTGTGCTGTGCTGTGCTGTGCTGTGCTGTGCTGTGCTGTGCTGTGCTGTGCTGTGCTGTGCTGTGCTGTGCTGTGCTGTGCTGTGCTGTGCGCTAAGTGGCGCTGCTTGTTTCATTTGCTGCGGTAAAGGGGTGCATGAAGTCGGCGTCGTATGCATTGCCCGGTGCGGTGCGCACCGCCTCATCCAGTAGCACAGCATCTTCGCCCACCAGAATGCGCCACTGCTTTTGTTTAACGCCATTCAGGATGATCTCGGCGGCTTGCGCTGCTGTGGTGGGTGCATTGTCGCGGAAACTTTCTATCCCGGCGCGCGCCAGGGCTCGCACATCCTCATCACTCAGGTCCGCCGCGGCTGCATCCATCCGAGTCCAGCGCTTGCGAATTCCTGCCAGAGCATCAGCGGACATGGCCTCTGGCTCGCCTGCCCACATTTGCTGAGTGTTTATGGCAATGGATGTGCCGATGTGGCCGGGCATGACCACGGAGACGCCAATATGCGGTGCATTCAAGCGCAGATCAACCAGCAGGGCCTCGGTAAAGCCCTTCACGGCGAATTTAGCGGCACTGTAGGCCGTGTGCTCTATGTTGGCCCCCAGGCATCCCCAGAAACCGTTTACACTACTCGTGTTGATAATGTGCCCGGCTTCGCTGGCGAGTAATAATGGCATGAACACGCGGCAGCCCAGGTAAACGCCGCCCCAACAAATATTGAAGGTTTGCTCCCATTGCTCCCGGTCATCGTTAACAAAACTCTGCCCGCCTGATATTCCCGCATTGTTGAATAGCAGGTTGATATGCTGCGTATTGTGCTGCCGCTGAATTTCATCGCGAAATTGTTCCAGTGCCTGTTCGCTGGCAACGTCACAATGATGGGCCGTCACCCGGATACCATTGGCCACCGCCTCATTGCACAGTTCCAGTGTTTCCTGCATGCCTGCCTCGGACAGGTCGCAGAACGCAACGTGGGCACCTGAAGCTGCCAGTTGTTGCACAAGTGCTCGGCCAATACCGCTGCCACCGCCGGTGACGACGGCAATTTTGTTGTCAAATGTTTCCATGAAGACCCCTGTTGAGTGGAGGTAGATGTCTGGGCGTTACGCCCGGGTTTGCCAGGCAGTCGTTGCTGGCTTTTGCCCTAGCGATCTGCAACAAGCGAGATCACTACCGATAGCGCGAGACTGCCAACTGCCTGATGCTTCAGGCTGTGTGTTGTCCGTTGCTGCGGGATGTCTGCGCCTCGCCGCTCAAGGCTGTTTATGCTCCGCCGCTCAAGGCTGTTTATGCCTCCCCGCGCAGGCTGCACTCGCATCAGTGCGTTTTTGCCCATGCTATGATTAAACGACTGTGCGGCAGAAGCGTTTGTCGGTTGAAGGCGGCAGTGAATTGATCTAGAGTGCAACATAATATGACTATACGGTCAAATAATATCAGCGCTCCCGATGATGGCTTAAACGGATACCAGCGCCGCCGCCAGGAAACTCGCCGGCAACTGCTCGAGTCCGGGAGGATCCTGTTCGTCGCGCGTGGCCTGGAAAACGTGTCCATTGATGCCATCACCTCTACTGCAGGCGTGGCCAAAGGCAGCTTCTACAATCACTTTGAGTCCCGTGAAGCACTGTTTGATGCCTTAGTAGGCGAGACGGTCGAGCGTTTGCTTGAGAAGCGGGAAAAGTACTCGCCGCCAATCGAAGACCCTCTTGACCTTGCTTTGGCGCGTACCTGGTTTGCCCATTATTCGTTGCTTTCCGATCCCGATGCCTGTCGCCTGTTGCTGCAGGCTGGCTCCATGTCAACAGGGGAGGTGATCAGTAATGTGCTGCGCGAAACAGTGGGTGAAGAACTCACCGATGGTGTGGCGCAGGGCAGTCTAAGCCACCTGGATCCCAAGGTAGTCCATGCGGCGTATTTTGGTGTGCTGTTGAGTGCCACGAGCTATTTGCTGAATAAGGGAGATGCTCTGGATCCAAGGGACGGCGCCGATCAATTAACAGAGCTGACTTTTGCGGTGCTAGGACTACCCCATCATCCACCTAAACGCTATCTGGAAAACATCGAATAGGCCGTCATCCTGTCTGAACTCATAGATTGCTTGCGCAGATAACACGACGCTTCTTTTGAAGCGAGTAAATTGATAATAAGGGAACGCTATGGACAGAGAAGCACTAAAGGAAAAATACGCCCAGGAGCGCGAAAAACGTCTGCGCGCAGATGGCAATGATCAGTATATTCGCCTCGAAGACAATTTTGCACACTACCTGGACGACCCGTATGTGAAAGTGCAGCCCCGCGATGTCGTGACTGACCATGTCACCGTCGCTTTTGTCGGCGGCGGTTACGCCGGACTCGTCACTGGCGCACGGCTGGCTGAACTTGGCGTGAAAGACTACCGGGTGATTGAGAAAGGTGGAGATTTTGGCGGTACCTGGTACTGGAACCGGTATCCCGGCGCCCGATGCGATACCGCTTCAATGATCTACATGCCCCTGTTGGAAGAGACAGGCCATATGCCGCAGGAAAAGTACGCCCGAGCGCCGGAAATTCTCGAGCACTGCAAGCGTATAGGCAAGCAGTACAATCTTTATGATAAAGCGTTGTTTCATACCCGGGTGACGCAATTGACCTGGGACCAAGACGCTGGCGTTTGGCAGGTCAGTACAGATCGTGGTGACAATTTTACGGCCCAGTTTGTGATTATGGGAACGGGCCCGTTACATGTCCCCAAATTACCGGGCTTGCCCGGGATTGAGAATTTTAAAGGACACTCGTTCCACACCAGTCGCTGGGACTACGAGTACACCGGCGGTGATCCGAACGGTGCACTGGATAAGCTGGGCGACAAAAAAGTTGCCCTTATTGGCACCGGCGCAACATCCGTGCAGTGTGTGCCGCACCTGTCGGCCTCCTGCGGTACTTTTTACGTGTGCCAGCGTACGCCGTCATCGGTTGATGTGCGCAGTAATGCAGAGATGGACCCTGCCTGGTACACCGAGGCCACGCGCACTAGTGGCTGGCAACAACGCTGGATGGAGAATTTCACTAACAACATGACGCCATTCGGTAATGTCACTGAAGATTTGGTCAATGATGGCTGGACCGATCTAGCGCGACGTTTTCGTGGGAGACTAAAAGACCTTCCAGAGGAGCAGCGCGGCGATGTCATGATGATGCTGCAGGCGTATGAAGAAACCGATTATGAAAAAATGGATGCAATTCGTGCACGTGTTGATGAGGAAGTCTCTGATCCGGAGACTGCGGCCAACCTGAAAGGGTGGTATCGACAGCTGTGTAAAAGGCCGTGCTTTCATGATGGATACCTTAGCGCCTTTAACAACCCCTCGACGAAATTACTCGATACGGACGGTGAGGGTGTAGAACGCATCACAGAAAATGGCGTGGTTGTCGGCGGCGTTGAATACCCTGTGGACTGTATTATCTACGCCACGGGTTTCTTGATTGGTACGGAGCTTTCTGACCGTTCAGGCTTTGAAGTGGTAGGGCGAGACGGAGTTGCATTATCGGACTACTGGGAGAAGGGCATGCGAACCTTGCATGGTATGAGCAGCCACAATTTCCCTAATGCCTTCCGCGTACAACCGACTCAGGGTGGTAATTTTATCGCCAACGTACCGCATAACATTGTCGAGTCCGGCAAGACCATTGCCATGATGATCAAGCACACATTAGATAGCGGCCACCAGGTGATCGAGACGACACAGGCCGCGGAAGAGGCCTGGTTGCAGTTGCTCAGCACCAGTGCGCAGATGCTTGCCGATCCCACCTGTACCCCCGGTTACTACAACAACGAGGGGCAGCCAATGCCCGACGAGGTCAAGTCCTACGTCGGCCACCCCGGTGGAGCAATGGCGTTCTTTCAGTACATTGATGAATGGCGTGAGTCCGGGAAGTTCGAGGGTATGGAGTTTCGGTAGCTAGAATAGATGAGGGAGTGATGAGTCTCCCTCAAATCTTGCGGCCGTTTAGAGGTGCTCGAACCTCCAGCGTTTTATTACCGACTGCGTATCGATGGCTTGTTCGACTCTCTGAAAATATCGGGTGAAAAATGAGTACAGCAACAATTATCTTCTTGATCATCTTTGTACTGATTCTGATGCTGCATCTATATCGGCAGTACTGGGCCAATCGAGAACTAGCACAAGTACACACCGCCGAGTTTGACGGGGAGCTGTACAAGGTTGGCGAAACCTATATCGCCCGCAGGCAAGGCAGTGATGCCAGCAAGACGATTGTGTGTTTTCCGGGCTTTCTGGAAGATATGCGCTATTTTCAAGCGCTCTATGCTGATACTGATTGCGAGCTGGTCCTGGTAAACAACGCCTATTACCACAATCCTTTCCCCAGCCTTGAAGCCCGGCCATTGAGTTGGCAGGAAAACCCTTTCGAGATGGGCACGATCGAACATGATGGTTTCTATCTAGGGCATATCCTGCGTGAACTCGTCGGTGGCCAACGGATTTATTTGCACGGGCATTCCCGTGGTGGCGCCGTGGTGTTGGAGGCGGGGCGTCAGTTTCCTGAACTGATGCAGTCTACGGAGCGTGATGTCACTGCGATTCTCGAAGCGGCAGTGGTGCCGCAGGGTCGTAATGCCGGTAAAGCGAGCGGCCCTTTTGCACATCGAATCATCTGCTACCTGATGCCTATTGTACTGGGTCTATCGCGTAAATCTGGCGTAGACAAACTGCTCAAACAGCCGATGATGCGTCCTACTAATGATCTGAAAACTGCGTTGTGCCAGGGCATTTACAGTAATGCACGGAACTACAAAACCTGCGTCGTTAACGTGCAGAGTATTGTCCTTTGGCAGGCGCAAACGAGTCACGACGTATACCGTAACTTCCCCAAAATTACCGCGGTGATCGGTAAGCGCGACGACGTGCTTGATAATCCAACGATGATTGCGAGCGCTGAGGTGGGAGCTGGCCTGAACCGTGGTATGAATATCCTGCGTACCGAAAAGACCAACCATTTCCCGTCGCTCGAGGAGCCACACTATCTGCGCAGCCTGATATCTTCCTGAGGCTTGCCCCTGCGTTCCCCCAGTCCTGAATGACCCAAGAGAGATTGTTATGAGTAACCCAAGTGCGCCTGGCGCCAAGGTAGTGGCGCCCTTTTACCCAGAACAAAGCTTGCCCTCATTGCTGGCCAGGTTTCTCCGAGAGCAACCGGACAAAATTGCGCTGATTGAAGGCGATCAGTCTCGCACATGGGCCGAATCGATTGCGCGTATTTACCGCATGGCAAACGGCTTGCGTGAACTGGGTATCGTTCCCGGGGACCGCGTGGCAATGCTGTCGCGCAACAGCATGGACTATTCAGAAATGTTTGCGGCGACGTTGCTGGCAGGCGCTTGCGCCGTGCCACTGCAGTCGATGATTACCGATGAAAGCCTCGATATGATGCTGCGGGATTCGAATGCTCGCGTGCTGGTGATCTCGGCTGAAATGTCGCCAATGGCGGAGGTATTTTTGGCGGGCAGCGATCAGATTTTGGACGGTGGGCTGATTGGGTTTGATTTTGCTACTGAACGCTACGCTGCGCTGAAAGACTGGCTGCCGGCGCAAAGCGATGCGGCTCCTGGCGTCCAGCCACACGCCAACGACGAGTTCAATATTATTTACAGCTCGGGTACTACGGGTGTGCCCAAGGGTATTGTGCACAGTCATGCAACTCGGCAGGCACTGGCTTTTGGAATTGGCGGGCTAGGTGTAGGCGGTGAGTCCATAACACTGATCACCACCCCTTTGTATTCGAACACAACGATTACCACCTGGTGGCCTACCCTGTGCGGCGGTGGCACGCTGGTCATTATGCGAAAGTTTGATGCCGCAGGAACACTGGCACTGATTGAGCAGCACCAGGTGACGCATGTCATGCTGGTGCCGGTGCAGTACGACCGCATCATGCGGCTTGAAAATTACACTGTATTCGACCTGTCTACATTACAGTGCAAGTTCTGTACCAGCGCCCCTTTAAGAGCCGCGCTTAAAGCGGACATTGTCGACAACTTTCCCGGTGAACTCATCGAATTTTACGGGTTGACCGAGGGCGGTGTGGGTACGCTCTTCGTGGGCAGCATTGCCAGGGCGTTGGATAAATTGGGATCGGTGGGGCAGCCTCTGCCTGGGTCCATGCTCAAAATTATAGATGAACAGGGCAATGAGTTGGAACCTGGGGATACCGGTGAAATTGTTGGTCGCTCTGGAAATATGAGTGAGGGCTATCACAATCGCGACGACGCCACGCATGAAATGTACTGGTACGACAGCGAGGGGATGTTGTTCTACAGAAGTGGCGACGTAGGATATCTGGATGCGGATGGCTGGCTGTTTCTTTCAGATCGGCGTAAGGACATGATTATCTCCGGCGGATTCAACATTTACGCGACAGATATCGAGCTGCAGGTACTGGAGCACCCGCAGGTGCACGAGGTGGCTGTGGTAGCCCTGCCCAGCAGGGATTGGGGCGAAACGCCATTGGCCATTGTGGTGCGTGAACCGGGTGCGACGACTGATGAGGAGACCCTGCGCGGCTGGGCGAATGAGCGGCTAGGCAAGGCTCAGCGGATCAGCGTGGCCGTATTTATCGATGAGCTACCCAAGAGCTCGATTGGCAAGGTGCTGAAACGTGAGCTGCGCGAAGCCTATGCTCATCTTGGTAGCGCAGACTAGCCTTTAGGCCATCAGGCGCGGGTGCCTGAATAAGGTGCTACTATCGATCCATATTCGCAATTTGGCCCGCAGAAGGAGGCAGTGATGTACGTAACAATCGTTCGACCGATCTGCCTGCTCGGGTGTCTGTGCTTGGCACTGGCGGCCCCTCTGGGCTTTGCTCAACAGTACAATAATGGCGACTTCCCGACAGCCCTTTCTGGCTTGCAGCCACAAACCGACGCTATTGAGCCAGTTCGCCGCATCGACCCCTGGGCCTCTGTTGATGCAACAACCGGGTTAGTGTTCCCTCCAATACCACTGCAGCGCCCCCATCAAACTCAACAAATTGAAGTCGACAACACTGATTTGGCAAGCCCCTATCTGCATCTGGACATGGGCTTGCTGGGCGGGCAGCGGTTGGCGGTATCTGAGGGCGGTCGTCTGCCAGGTGGTTTCTCCCTTAACGGCATGGTCGCTGTGCGGCCTCCTGTTAACGAATTTACCGATGACACCCGTATCAACCCGGGCCAGAATCGATGGGAGGTTCGAGTGGGTTTGCCGGTGGTGCAACAGTGGGGTGCAGCGGGCAATATGACCACGCTGAAGTTGGCGCCTGGCGTTTCCTTTTACTCGGACAATGACGACCCCTTTGGCGCGGATAAGCTAGAGCAGGATCCCTTGTTGCAGTTTGAGGCGCACCTGACACGCGACCTGCTGCGTGGCTTCCTGTCGTTGGGTGTGGATTTCAATTACGTGCGCGGCGGTAAAACCCAAATTGATGGCATCGACCAGGATAACAGGCAGACGTACCGCACAGTGGGTGTTAATGCCAGTGGGCGCTTGTCCCGGGAAATCGGCTGGAGCCTCGAGTATTCTCGCTCTGAGTCTGATCAACAGGAACTGGATGACGCCGACTGGTATCGGTTGAAGCTGAACTACAGCTTCTAGCGCGTCTCGCCTTTTATACGCACTCTCTACAAGCAATAGGCATCCGCCGCTATACCCGCGGGCGTGTGTTCGCTAGACTCCTCCAATGACAGATTCTGTACCGTCGCGCAGCCGAACGTTGGCGCTTACCTTTATTTTTATCACGGTGTTGCTGGATTCCATTGGCTTTGGCATCATTTTGCCCGTGATGCCTCAGCTCATTATGGAAGTGACTGGCGAAGGGTTGGGGCGCGCTGCGGTTGTCGGTGGTTGGCTGTTGTTTCTCTACGCTGGCATGCAGTTTTTCTTTGCGCCGATACTTGGCAACCTCTCAGATCGGTTTGGCAGGCGTCCCGTGTTGTTGATCTCTTTGCTCGCCTACGGCATGAATTACCTGCTTATGGGCTGGGCGCCAACACTGATGTGGTTGGTGGTCGGCCGTATTATCGCGGGTAGTGCGTCATCGACTTACTCAATCGCAAACGCCTATATCGCTGATATCTTCGAGCCCCATGAAAGGGCTAAGAACTTTGCCCTTATGGGCGCTGCCTTCGGTGGTGGTTTCATTCTCGGGCCAGTGCTCGGTGGTTTCCTGGGCGAGATGGGTTCTCGTGTGCCGTTCTATGCAACTGCTGGCATTGCGCTGGCCAATGCGGTGTTCGGCTTCTTTGTTCTGCCCGAGACTCTAGCGAAAGAGAACAGGAGAAAGTTCGACTGGACGCGTGCCAATCCTCTGGGTGCGCTGCGCCATCTGCGCAAATATCCAATCGTGTTTGGATTGGTGGTCGCATACTTCTTTTTTCTGGTTGGCCATCAGGCATTACCAGCGGTGTGGTCGTATTACACGATCGCCAGGTTTGACTGGAGCCAGAGTGAGATTGGGCTTTCACTGGGTTTTGTGGGCGTGATGATGATGCTCTGTCAGGCGTTCTTGATCCGTTGGTTTATCAATAATTACGGCCCTGTTAAAACGGCTTACGTGGGCCTGACCTGCGCTACCATTAGCCTTACCGGGTATGCTTTCGCCACCGAGGGTTGGATGGTGTATATGTTCCTGTTCGTGGGTGCAGCCCAGGGGTTCCTGGGGCCAGCAGTACAGGGCATTATGTCCGGCCGAGTACCGGCGAATGCGCAGGGCGAGTTACAGGGGGCTCTGGGGAGTGTTGCCAGCCTGGCCGCCATCGTTTCTCCGCCGGTCATGACCGGCGTCTTTGGCTATTTCACTGCTGTGGATGCCCCCATGTATTTCCCTGGTGCGAGTTACTTACTGGCGGCCCTGTTAACGCTGCTGAGCTTTGTGTTGTTTGTGCCATACCTGAAGTCCGACCAGCGCTAGGAGTTTGGCGCGCACCTTAGGGTAGTGGCTCAGATTGAAAATACAAATGGGTCAAGCAGTGCGGAGCACGAGAGCTAGCGTGTCACCGGGGACCGCCAAAAACCATCAGATTCCGCAAGGGAAAGTACTCAGGACACCCTGCTTTTTATACTTTGAGTGCCATTTTCGATCGTCAGAAATGCTTGGCAATATCTACTACTTGAATCCAATCAGGCAACGACGGTGATTCGAGTCATACAGCTTATAACTAGCCCTATTCTCATCATCTGCTGGAACGACTTCAATGATTTTCTTGAATCCAACGGCATGCATCAAGTCAATCATAGCCCTATAGGTCGGGTGAAGCTCAACCGAGAATTCACCTTCAGCATGATGAGAGGTGTCCTTATTCAGTCGCTGCACAAAGACCGACGCCGGCATTTTGTGCATGATGCTATCGACGACTGCAAATTCAGTACACATGTCGTATGTTTTTTGCATCAAAGTGTAAGGATCAGTAATGTGATAGAACAAACCCAAATTATACACGACATCAAATTTCTGCTCAGAATCTAAGTCGTAGATGTCTTTCTGCATAAAGTCAGTATTACTGATTTTGAAATGTTGCTTCAAAAACAGGGCCTTATTAATATTCTCCTGTCTAAGGTCAACGCCAATTGCATTCTTTGCGCCATGATAAGCTATATCAAGCGCGAAATAGCCATGATTACATGCCATGTCCAACACAGTTGTTTTTGAAATCTCGTCGCCTAAAATTTCTCTAACGGCTCCCGTTATTAAGTGTGACCTATAGGTCATCCGCGCAAGGCTTACCGGGGTTTTCTCAGTCGCCACGTTGTCACATAATTGAATGCCATATCCCCATGGGCCTAGATTTTCTATTTGTTTTTCCAGGCTCCCGGTTTCTTGAGACGGTTCACCGCTAGACATAAGATCAGGCAGAATTTTTGTACAAGGAACCTCCAGTTTGGGCAGAAGGTATTCATCAGAAAGTAAGCCATTTTTCCGCAATTCAGCTGTCCACTGAGTATATCGTTGCGATGAGTTGGAGAGCGACATATCTGTTGAAAGAGTGCCATTGTCATTTGCAATATTGACAATTTTTTTGCTTAGCTTCTCTAACATTCTGCTGCCTATAATACTTGAGCTTGCGTGTTTTAAACTTGGGAGGTCTATTTTACAAGGTATGCTTGCAGTGAAGTATAACCAACCTAAATATGATGGTAAACATAGGCTGAGCAGCGATATAGGTTAGTTAATAGTTTTGATCGCGAATTGTGAATCAGATTCAAGTCCTAATTTTTCAACAGGTCTATCGATAGAAAATATAGAGCAGTCCAGCCTAGCCCAGCACCAGAGGTAAATCTCGCAAACGCTGCCCCGTGGCAACAAACAGGGCATTGGCTAATGCCGGAGCCACCGCAGGTAGCCCGATCTCGCCGATACCCGTCGGGTCTTCATCGCTCTGCACGATGTAAGTTTCAATGACGGGCGATTCGTTCATGCGCAGCACCGGTGCGTCATGGAAGTTGGATTGCTCAACGCCGCCGTTGGCGATGGTGATGGCAGGCTTCATGGCGGCACTCAGGCCGTAAATTACCGCGCTTTCAATTTGCGCTGTCACTATATCGGGGTTGACGACAAAACCGCAATCGACCGCGTTTACCACTCGCTCCACTGTATACATGCCATCTGCCACGGACACTTCTACCACTGCGGCGCAGTAAGAACTGAAGGGCTCAACAACGGCGATGCCCTGAAAGCGTCCGGCAGCGGGACTACCCCAATTGGCTTTTTCAGCGGCCAGCTGCAGCACTTTGGTGTAGCGGGGCGCACGCTCCAGATGTTTCAGGCGAAACGCCAGCGGATCCTGTTGTGCAGCATGAGCCATTTCATCGACGAAAGACTCGGCGACAAAGCAGTTGTGTGAAAAACCCACCGAACGCCAAAAACCGATGGGCACGCCCGAATCATGCAGTATTTGCTCCACGCTCAGATTGGGAACGGCATAGGCCACCTTGGCGCCTTCGGCCGTGGTGGCATCATTGGTGGCGGTTACTGAAGTGGCAATGCGGCCGATAGAGCGGGAAATCTCCAGGGGTATCCACGCTGGCAGTACGGCGCTTGCCATGTTTACGCCCAGCCCCTTCAGAATGCTAGGGGACACTAGTCTGTGCTGCCAGCTTTCCATATTGCCCTGGTCGTCCAACGTGCCCGATAGCTCATGCAGCGTTGCGGGGCGATAGAAGTCGTGTTGCATGTCATCCTCCCGCGACCAGACCAGTTTCACCGGGATTCCAGGCATTTTTTGCGCGATCGCGGCGGCCTCGCCAATGTAGTCAACATAGCCGCGTCGTCCAAATCCACCGCCCAGAGTCATGGCGTTTACCGTCACGTTATTGCGCGGAATTCCGGCGTAGTAGGCCGCCACTGCTTGCGCCAGATCAGGCGCCTGGCTTGGTCCCCAGATTTCGCAGCGCTTGTCAGAAAAAAGCGCCGTCGCGTTTTGCGGTTCCATTGGGCTGTGGTGTGCAAATGGCGCGCTGTAGCGAGCGGTGATTACCTGCTCTGCTTGCGTCAGCTTGGTCGCGGTGTCGCCGCGCTCCAATGCAATATGGCCAGTCTCTGTGTCCAGCACAGCAGCTTGCTGCGCCGCAATGGTGGCCGAGTCGAGGTCGGCCAGAGGGCCGCTAGACCAATTGATCTCCAGCAGCGCGGCTGCCTTGCGAGCCTGCCAGTAGGTTTGCGCGACAACGGCAACACCGGCATGAATGGCAAAAACTGCTTCTACACCTGTCGATTCCTGCGCCTTGTCAGCTTTGAAGCTTGCTAGCGTGGCACCAAATTCTCGCGGTCTTACCACAACTGCGCTCTTCATGCCGGGAAGCTGTACGTCCATGCCGTAGCGAGCGGCGCCAGTACTTTTTTCTACGCGGTCCAGTCTGGGTGATCGCTTGCCTAACCAGCGGTACTGCGAACGAGGTTTCAACGTATAACTAACGTCGCTGAACAGTCTCGCCTCTTGTGCAAGTTCACCGTAGGTGAACTGTTCGGCGGTGTCGTTGTTGATGACCACACCGGGTTCTGTAGAGCAGTCTTGCGAATTAATATTCCAGCGGGCAGCCGCAGCGGCAATTAACATGGCTCGGCCCGCCGCGCCGGCTTCGCGCAGAGGCGTCCATGTCGTGGCGATGCTGGTACTGCCACCGGTGAGTTGGGTGATGGAGATATCTTTCATGTAGGCCGCATGGGCGCCAGCGTGCTCTACCCTCATATTTTCGGGATCGTAGTCCAGCTCTTCACCGACGATGGTGGCGAGTGAGGTGTGTATGCCCTGGCCCATTTCCGATTTTGGCAGCTGAAAAATAACCTCGCCAGAGGGTGTAATCTGCAGCCAGGCATTGGGCGCAAAGCTGCCGTCGCGCAGATTGGGCAGGGGTAGTTCGCCTCGTAGGCTCAAACCAAGCCACAAACCGCCACCCAGCATTGCGGAACCCACTATAAAACCGCGCCGGGAAATACTCATCGCTCGGCCTCCGCAGTATCTTTGTCCACCTTGGTGGCGTCGTAGAAGGCCGTCTGGGAGACAGACTTAATGGCCGTCTTGATGCGAGGGTAGGTGCCGCAGCGACAGATGTTGCCCGCCATACTTTGCTCGATTTCAGCGTCGCTGGGCGTTGGGTTGTCCGAAAGCAGTGATACTGCGCTCATGATCTGCCCAGATTGGCAGTAGCCGCATTGGGGCACATTGTGAGCTATCCAGGCCTGTTGTACCGGATGGTCGCCCCCTAGTCCCTCGATGGTCGTGACGTGCTGATCCGCAACGGCACTAACCGGCATAGTGCAACTGCGCGTAGCGATACCGTCCAGCAAAACCGTGCAAGCGCCGCAGAGCCCGGCACCGCAGCCAAATTTTGTACCCAGCATGTTCAGGTGATCGCGAAGAACCCACAACAGTGGTGTATCGGGTTCGGCATCAATGGAAAGTACTGCATTGTTTATCGTGAGTTCGATCATGCGCTTGCCGGTTCTGCCCCGTGTGTACGAATGGGTGGATCGTGCGAACAGGCCATGATATTACAGCGTGTTAGTGGAAGTGCAAAATGCAGCAGTACTCAGTGTTCTGGAGCACGATGCGACGCAGTTTGTGAAGAGTCGGACCGAACAACCCCATGAGCCGCTCAGGTTTCGAGAGCGCGGGATGTGTGATGTGGCATTGTGAAGTTACCGGCCCTGAGGTTCCCCCATTTCAACAGCCTAGTTCACTGCCCCAAGATATACACCGCCAGTGCTTTGGCCTGCGCGTCAGATAGGCTGCCCATAGGTGGCATTGGTATCGCTCCCCACTTGCCAGACCCGCCACTCTTTATAGAGTTTGATAGTTCGGATTCTGCATTGGCTTGGCCTGCGTACTTGGCGGCGACATCGTGAAACGACGGACCAACAAGCTTTGTGTCTATTGCATGACACCCCAGGCAGGCATTGGCATTCAGTAATTCGTCGACGTCGATTGCGCTCGCATCAGCCGTCGCTTTAGGCGGTGCCTTTGGCGCGGATGCTGCAATCACCGTCGCGTCGGAAGCCTTGGAGCTGCCATAGGCGACGGCCAGGTAAGCGCCAATGCTCTTGATGTCCTGCTCGTCAATCGGTGCGCCATAGGAATGCTGCATCTTTTTCATTTCAGCAGTCCATTGCTCCAGGTTCATACCCGGTGGCTGGAATTTGATGTAATCAAGGGAGTGACAGATGCTGCATTTCTGCTGTGCGAGCGTATATCCGGGCAGGGTCGATTCACGCAGAGTTGCCGTTTCAGCCGGGAGTATAATTTCTACAGGTGCGGCATGAACTGTCGTGGCTACTAGAGCGGTTAAGAAGTACAAGGCAAAGTGTGCTGTGCGATTCATAGTCATGTCCTTAGGCGATTATGACAGGCGTGGATTCGACAACGTTGCGAAGATAGCCACCAGGGTTCCAGCTGGCTTTCTCCGGTTGCACTTCACCATTATTGCTCGTAGCTCGCACCATTAACTGGGTTTTCCCCTTCTTCGCGAAGGTGACCGGGAACCGCCACTC
>JBLFXU010000038.1:0-14971 GCA_047609575.1 Bacteroidia bacterium
GTAACAACCACCACCAGTAGGCTGGCAGACGTGGTAACAAGGTCAGTAATGAAGCCTGATGGCGAAAAAACCCCATGCGATGGGCCATGTAGACGCTCAGGACACAAGAGAATGCCCCCAAGCCCAGTACCAGTGGTTTGTATAGGCCCGACCAGAGTACCCACGAGACAGCAAGAACCAGTAGCAGCAACAACACAGCCGGGAGGCGCGCTTCACCTCGTTGAGGCGCAGGTCTGACTCGTAGCAGACTCATGACTCACAAGGGAAGTGGCGCTGCAGCGAGGCGTAAACGACTTCCATTGCCGGCGCACCTTGCCTTTTATCTTCGGGCAGTGCCGCCAGGTCAGCCAGCACCGCATCGACTACATCTCGCAATGGCAAAGGGTCACCCAGGCAAAAACCGGCAAGTCTTGCTGCTCTAAAGCCGTCTGCACGACTGGCCACCCGCGTGCGCATGGCGCGCTCACTGAAGGTCTCCTCGCGGTCCAGTGTATCCTCGGCATTCAACATAACGCGGACATCGGTCGCGACGGCACCGTCGATGAACCCCTGGATATAGCGAATACAGTACTGAGCATCGGCCCCATCAGGGTCGCTACGTAGCAGCGCACAGTGCGATCCCAGTTCTCGGGCCGAGAGCTCCTCCACCGCATTGACCGCTGGCACGGTCAACAATTGCAGCACAATGAGCCACCCTCCAAGGAGGGTAACGATCATCGCGGTATTGCGTGGGCGGCTGGAATTGAACTCGAAGCACATCTCTAGGTCACCATGAAAAAGGCAACGGCAATTATGGCTGATTCCCCCGGATACACAAGCACGCGCGTGTAAGCTGCGAGGCGCTCTGGAAGTAAGTACGGGGGTCAGCTCACTCTGTCCCCACTTTTAATGCTGCTGTCAGTAATTTATTCAACCTCGGCAGGCATTTGGTCAGAGCCTATGACTATCGGAATCTCAGGATCAGTGCGTTCTCAGAATGGAGCGGGGCAGTGGCTTGATAGAGAAGCTCAAATTTCAGAGGTCTGGCAAGGTTAACTTGTCAGAATCCGGACGAGGTCTTTACCGATCCCTACGCACGCGAGATCTTCCGCCGCTATCTGGGCTACGTGGTTGCGCGTGGGGATACTCACCGAACCTGCTGGCGTGGGAGCTTTGGAACGAGTCCGACCTGGCCGAGCAGCCGCCGACCATTGACCCGGTGGTCGACTGGCACCGCGAGATGGCCTGACTGCTGCACGAACTCGATCGGAACGACCCCCTCGTCACAACTAGCACCAGCGCCTTTGCCATGACTTTCTCGGCCGCGATCCCGGAGTACCCGCTAGTTTACGAGCCCGTCTGGCAGCTGCCCGAGATCGACTTCGTGCAGCTCCACAGCTTGGGCCTGGTGTTCCCCGTGGCAGACACGATCTTCCTGCTCGTCGACCGAAGGGCGCAGTACGGCAAGCCCGTTCTGCTTGTCGAGGCGGGCGTCGACATCCAGGGCCTCGAGGAGAACCGCGAGGCCGACCCGGAAGGGGAGGGCTTCCAGGGCCTTCTGTGGGCGGGCGCTTTCTCGGGCGCCTTCGGCACCGGCATAGTCTGGTGGTGGGGCCTAGTGGTCGACCCCGAGGGCTGGTACTTCCATTTCACCCCGCTGGCGCGCCTGACGGAAGGGGCGCCCTTCGCGCGCAAGTCCTTCGAGAGCCACCGGGGGCTGCCCGTCTACGCGCCTGATCAAGAGGTCGTGGCCCACGTGCTCTCGGGCCGCGCGACCTTGCTGGCCTGGGTCCGGAACGCGGCCCACGAGTATTACACGCCCGATCGCAGCCTCGTCGAGGGCGCCGTCCTCGCGCCACCGTTAATTTATAACTCTATGGAAACTATAAAAAATGGCGGGACCAGGCGCGCGGTAGCAGAAGGACTCGAATCCGCACGCAGCCCGCTCCGATCTGCCAATTTGTGAGTCGGATGCTCTACTGGGAAGCTGTGCAGTGACCTGCAGAAAGCTAACGAGTTTTTCAGGTGGGGCAGGGCGGGGTAGCTGAGACCGAACATCTGCTTAATCTGGGGTCGGTCGGCTTAGTTGTTCAGTCTGAGTAAGTTGTAGAATTGAGAGGGGTTTTCGATACCGAAATTCCGAGCTGAAACGGACCAAAAGCTCCGTGTAAGAAAATGCTATCTTACATGAAAGACCAGACGCACCATGCAGGCGGTGCTGACAAGTTAAGCCACCGTAGTTGATATAATCGGCCTACTAGTACCATACCTTACGGTATTTTTGATTTAGGAGGGACAGTGAAAAGTAACACCCTGTGTGAAATTTCCCAAAAGGCATTCGAAGAGAATCCGGAGTTGATAAAGAACTTGATCAGGGATGCCGAATTTATCTGTAAGAAGTGTTTGCGTTCGGCAAAAAAGAAGCAGCGCCTTTGCAAGCCGGTCAAGATGAAGAGCAACAAAGAGCACTGACCCTTTAAGCCGGTTTGCCTGTCACTTGACTACTTACGCTCCAAGAAGGCTCTGTCCGCAAACGCGAACTACATTGCCGTTAATACCGCTGGAAGCGGGGCTTGCAAAAAACGCTATGGTTTCCGCAACGTCCACGGGTTGCCCGCCCTGGCTCATGGAGTTCATGCGACGTCCTGCTTCGCGGATAGTAAATGGAATAGCTGCTGTCATTTGTGTTTCTATGAAGCCGGGCGCAACGGCGTTGATGGTCATGCCGTTTTCCAGTTCTTTGGCAGTAGATTGGACCATGCCAATTACGCCGGCTTTGCTCATTGCGTAGTTGGTTTGCCCAAAGTTACCCGCGATACCGCTCATCGAAGACACGCACACGATTCGAGCGTTCTCGTTCAATGTTCCGGTAGTCAGAAGTCGATCATTGATGTTCTCTTCGCTGATCAAGTTAATGTTCATTACCATATCCCACATATGATCAGGCATTCCACCCAGGGTTTTATCTCTCGTGACGCCGGCATTGTGAATAAGGATATCCAGGCCGCCCATCTCGCGGAATTTCTCCGTGATTAAGTCTGCCGTATTTTCTGCAGTTACGTCTGCAACTAAATGATCGCCACTAATTTTGCTTGCTACTTTCCTCAGTTCCTCTTCCATCGGCTGGATATCAAGTACCACTACTTTTGCGCCATCCCGCGCGAGTGTTTCAGCTATGGCTTCACCGATGCCTCGGGAGCCACCCGTCACTAACGCCGTTTTTCCGGTCAGGGGCTTGTTCGCGTCAACTGCTGAATAAGGCGCTTTAGTTGCGCGAATAACCTGGCCCGATACATAAGCGGATTTTGGCGAGAGGAAAAAACGCAAAGGCGATTCGGCGTTTACTTCTGCTCCAGGCGCAATATAAATAAGCGCGGAAGAAGCCCCCTTCGAAATTTCCTTGCCAACGGATCGGGAGAAGCCTTCCAGTGCGCGTTGGGCAGTTTGTTTTTTCCGGTCGCCACATAGTTCCGGAGTGGAGCCTAGAATGATTACTCGGGCGCAAGGTTGGAGTTTCCTGATCACTGGATGCAGAAAATCGTACACCTCTTTCAATTCGGTGGTATTGCATACGCCCGTAGCGTCAAAAACGAGTGCCTTAAATTCTTGAGAGTCTTCTTTTTCGGGAGTATAGGCGGTGACTCCACTTTCTGTTCCGATGGATTCCTGCACTTTATTGGTTGCGCCATTGCCATTGGTTATGAACAGATTGGCTTCGCTGCCCCGAAGCGCAGCAGCGACGGTTCCAATTGCATTGCTGTTTCCTGTGCCGCCCACGAGAATGTCCCCCTTAAAGGTAGGAGCGCCTACACTGTGTCGGTCAAGTATTTGAGGTGTAGGCAGATTAATGGCATTTAGAATGACACGTCCAACACCTGAGTTAGCGAAGTTGGCATAAAAGTCGCTCATGGTCTCTCCAGTTAAGTAGTCCGGTTTTTTGTCCGCATGCAGGATCTGGTGTTTGGCCAATGAGATGCGGTGAATGATACCTGCGCAAAGGTACAAAAAAATGGACAATAGAAACAGCTTTTTATGGCAGTTAGGCCAATACATCTTGTGACTCTGGCGATACACTGGCGGCCTGATGTTGCGAGTACCGTAGCGTGTTCTGTTTAGCCTCCAGGTGGCTGATTCCATGGGAAAATATCTAACTCCAGGAGCTCGATATGTTAAGTGGTGAAGTTAAAAAGGTAGCGATCATTGGCGGAAATCGCATCCCATTTGTTCGCTCCAACACGGCCTATTTTGAAAATAGTAACCAGGAAATGCTCACCGCTGCTATAGACGGGCTGGTACAGAGATTCAATTTGACCGGTGAAAAGCTTGGAGAGGTCGTCGCGGGTGCGGTTATGAAACACAGTCGGGATTTCAACCTGACTCGCGAATGTGTCATTGATACAGCGCTTTCTCCCTACACGCCTTGCTACGATGTGCAGCAAGCATGTGGTACGGGAATGGAGGCTGCAATCCTTGTGGCAAACAAAATCGCACTTGGTCAAATTGACGCTGGTATTGCTGGCGGTGTGGACACAACTTCGGACGCTCCAGTGGGCGTGAATGAAGAGATGCGTCGCATTTTTATGGAAATTAACCGTGCCAAAAGCACCGGTGAAATAGTGAAGCAGGCCCTGCGTTTTCGCCCCAGACATTTAGTGCCAAGCACTCCAGCTAACGAAGAGCCTCGTACAGGGCTTTCCATGGGAGAGCACTGTGCGGTTACCGCCGAGAAGTGGGGAGTAAAGCGCGAAGACCAGGACCAACTGGCTTTCGAAAGTCACCGAAAACTGGCGAAGGCTTATGACGATGGCTTCTTTGAAGACTTGATTACGTCATTCAGTGGGGTGGAAAAAGATCTATGTCTGCGTCCAGATACAAAGCTGGAAAAGCTCGCTAGTTTAAAGCCGGTATTTGGTGGTGAGCCCGGCACCATGACAGCGGGTAATTCAACTACGTTAACGGACGGTGCTTCTGCTGTATTGCTTGCCAATGAAGAGTGGGCAAAGGAAAAAGACCTGCCGGTGTTGGCTTACTTAACTTTTGCGGAAACTGCGGCCGTGGACTTCACGGGCAAAACTGGTTACGAAGAGGGTTTGCTGATGGCACCTGCATATGCGGTACCCCGCTTACTGGAGAAAGCTGGTTTAACGCTCCAGGATTTCGATTTCTATGAAATCCATGAGGCTTTCGCGGCCCAGGTGCTTGCGACGCTACAAGCCTGGGAAGATGAAGACTTCTGTAAAGAGCATCTCGATATTGATAAAGCTCTGGGTTCAATTGATCGTGCCAAGCTGAATGTTAAAGGTTCGTCCCTGGCAGCAGGCCACCCGTTTGCTGCAACTGGCGGCCGAATTCTCGCAACTCTTGCAAAAATCATTAACGACAATGGAAGTGGTCGTGGTTTGATCTCGATTTGTGCAGCAGGCGGCCAGGGTGTAACCGCGATCGTAGAGAAATAGTAGATTGGGTAAATTCACGAAGAGGCCTATCTAATGGCAAAAGACGCTACAGGTTATGCATTAAGCGCGCTCAATAAGTTGTCCAGCTCTGCAGTGCTCGATAAATTGGGAATGCGAAAATTTGTGGAAAAGATGGCATTTAAGCTGGTGAAAACCGGTATTCAGGTCGCCACTAAAACTGCGAGGGCTTTCAAAGGATCAAAAAGTGGAAAGGGCGAACGCTTAAATACGCCCGGTCTTACAACCGATCTTTTCGATCTGAATATCACAGAAGAGCAGCAAATGATTCGCGACAGCGTGCGTGGTTTTGCTGTAGAGGTTCTCCGAGAGAATGCAGAAAGTGCAGATGAGGCGGGTAAAACCTCTGTGCAGACGCTGGCCGCCGCACAGGATCTGGGCCTGAACTTTTTTGCGGTGCCCGAGTCGCTTGGTGGTGCCGCTGCTGAACGCTCTCCGGTAACTATCATGCTGGTCACAGAAGATCTTGCTTATGGAGATATGGGGCAGGCGGTTTCGATTTTGGCTCCGATGAGCGTCGCCAACGCGCTGACCTCCTGGGGTACCGGGCAGCAACAGGCAAAATATCTGGAGAGCTTTGCGGCGGAGAATCCCCCCCAGGCGACTATTGCGATATGTGAACCGCGTCCTCTATTTGATCCGCAGGAATTACAAACCACCGCCACAAAAGAGGGCGGTGACTGGGTGTTAAACGGCACCAAATCACTTGTACCCCTTGCAGCCGAAGCAGAGATATTCCTGGTAGCGGCACAAACCAATTCTGGTCCCGCTGTATTTATTGTAGAGGGGGGAACAGAAGGTTTATCTTCTGGTGAAGATCCTGGTATGGGGGCTCGCGCTTGTTCAATGCGCCCACTGTACCTGAAAAATGTTCTTGTTCCAGCTGAGAATAGACTGGGTGAAGACGACTTTAATTATCGTAAATTCGTAGATCTGGGCACTCTGGCGTGGTGCGCGGCGGCTTGTGGTACCGCGCAGGCCGTACTTGATTACGTCATCCCTTACTGCAACGAGCGATACGCTTTTGGTGAGCCGATCAGTCACCGACAGTCCGTGGCGTTTATGATTGCAGATATAGCGATAGAGCTTGATGCAATGCGTATGCTCACCTGGCGCGCGGCCTGCCGTGCAGAGCAGGGCAAGGATTTCAAGCGCGAAGCACATCTTGCGCGCACACTCGTTAAAGAAAAGGCCATGAAAATTGGCACCGACGGGGTGCAGCTTTTAGGTGGTCACGGATTTACTAAAGAGTATCCAGTGGAGCGCTGGTATCGTGACCTGAGAGCAATCGGCGTCGTTTGGGGCGGCCTTCACTTGTAGCCGTTTATGGAGGATAGAGAATGAATATCGAAATTCCAAAGAAAATGCATCCGATCATTAATAGTGCTCATCAGGTTGCCATCAGTGTGTTCCGCGAAATTTCTCGCAAGTACGATAGGGCGGAGCACGAATACCCGAAAGAACTGGATATGGTTGCCTCTGTACTGGATGGTTTTAATGAAGGCGATCCTGCGTCCGGCGCGGGTGCTGCGAAGACCGGGAAAGGTCCCATAGGTTCTGAAAAAAAGGCAGATGATGGTTCCGTAAAAAACGGAGCAAATATGTCTACCTGTTTGGGGGCGTTAGAGTTTTGCTATGGCGATACTGGCTTTTTACTGGCATTGCCCAGGCAAGGGCTAGGCAATGCCGCTATTGCCGCTGTAGCAAGCGAAGAGCAATTAGAGCGCTTTGATGGCAAGTGGGCAGCCATGGCCATTACCGAGCCTGCTTGCGGATCAGATTCCGCTGCCATCCGCACGACGGCCAAAAAAGATGGCGATCATTACATCCTGAACGGGGAAAAAATATATGTAACCTCCGGAGAGCGCGCAGACTGTGTTGTTGTTTGGGCTACGCTTGACCCCGCTTTAGGCAGAGCCGCGATCAAGTCCTTTGTAGTGGAATGGGGTTCCCCCGGAATGGAGCTTGCCCGGCTTGAAAAGAAGCTGGGTATCAAGTCTTCCGATACTGCGGCGATAAATTTTACTGACTGCCGTGTACCCGCAGAAAACCTGCTGGGTAACCCTGAGGTTGATGTAAAGAAAGGTTTTGCCGGTGTGATGGAAACCTTTGATAACACTCGGCCGCTCGTCGCCTGTTTCGCCCTCGGATGTTCGAGAGCTTCCCTGGACCGGATTAAGGAATTACTGGAGCAGCATACAGAGCTGGATTATGACAAACCGGTAGATAATTGTTCGGCTGTTGAGGCTGATATTTACAAGATGGAAGCCGAGTGGGAGTCTGCCTACTGGCTTTCTATTAAGGCAGCATGGATGGCGGATAACAAAAAGGCCAATTCTATAGAGGCATCTATATCCAAAGCCAAGGCAGGGCGTATCGGCAATTACATAACATTGCGCTGCGTTGAGTTAGCAGGATCAATCGGCTTTACCGAAGACGAATTGCTCGAGAAGTGGGCAAGAGATTCCAAAATACTTGATATCTTCGAAGGTACGCAGCAAATCCAGCAGCTGATTATTGCTCGACGTTTGCTTGGGCTTTCATCTTCCGAGTTGAAGTAATGGTACTGGCAAAATAACTCCCCGAAATTGGCAGAATCGGGCTATGAGTATCTACTTAACTTGTCAGTACCCTAATTCGCATTTGGATAGAGGCGCAGCTCTTCGGACCCGCCGGAACGGCTGCTTTTAGCATCGCGTGCACGTTTAAGGCATTTAGCCAATTCATCGCCCTGCCATGTTTGGGCCTGCGTACTGTAGAGCCCTGTTTCAAGTTTTTTCAGTGCCTGACTGAGTTCACTGTCGGAAAATTCATTGTCCAGACTACTCAGTGATGGCCGCTCTGGACCATCGGCACGCGTCGCTGCCCAGTTTAGTAGCGCTTCACGGGCTACCAGAGCATTGTTCAGTTGGCACGCCTTTATAAGCTTGCGGAAGGCGTCTCTCTCAGTAGTATTTTGTGGCAGCGAATTCGTCGCAGTAGTCGCTGCGCCGCCGCGCCGACGCCAGTACAGTACTCCAGTGATCACCCAGCCAAGCGTGGCAATCAGGCTGGCGATCTGCCAGGGCAGGATATTCTGTAGTGAAGCTGGATTGCCCTGCACAGCGACAGGCCCGGCAGATGTTGCTTGGGGTGTGACGCTTGTTCCGGGTACGCTGGTAGCGATCACGCTGATATCACGTGCCGGTAGCAGGGCATAGCGTACCTGTTTTGCTTGTGTATCCCACCAAGGAATACGCACCTCAGGAATAGTCCATTGTCCCGCCCGCGTGGGTACCAATGCAGCGGTTTCCATGCGCACGCCCTGCAAGCCACTGGTCATTTCCTGTTCACTGATCTGCGGCTGGTCCGGGTAGTACTTCAGACCCTCCTGTTGCGGGAAGAAAATCGGTGGCAGTTGTGCGCCCTGCAGTCCCTCCCCAACGATGCGAATGGTGCGGGTAGCGGACTCTCCGGCGCGCAGTTGCTCAGGCGGTACCGACCAGTTTTCTTCAATGGTCAGATTTCGTGCGGGCAGCCAGGTGCTGCCGTCAAACTGATTGGGTCGAGCGAGCACCTGCACCGAGACCGGTTCCGAATTGCGACGCAGCAGCTGTCCTCGATTGAGGTCGAACAGGCCGCGACGTCCCTCGCTAATGCGGCCAGAGAAGGCTTGCGCGGGTATGACTAGCTCACCACTTTGCTCTGGAAAAACCGCGTAGCGAACTTCGTGTATGTGCCAGGGGCGCCCGTCGATGGTGCGCAGGAATGAGTTGCGTTCCAGCTGACGCACGAAGGCGTTGTCCAGTTCCAGTTCCCCAATTGAGCCGCTTTCTAGATTGATAGCCAGTGACAGCCTCATGGTAAGAATGAGCTGACCCTGCACGTAGACCTGATCACGATCGACAATCGCTTCAAACAGTACCGGCTGCCCACCCGTATTGATATCTGGTGGGGGTGTGACAGCGACCCTTAAGGGTTGAGTTTTTTCCTTCTCCACTCGCAGCGCCGGTATTACCAGAAGGCCCTCTTTTAGTGGACTAAGATCGATGAGGAGCTTTTTTGTGTTGGAACGTTGCCCATTGCCAAAACTGAAATTGCTACTGGAAGATCGCTGCAGTATTTCGAAGTTCTCCAAAAGTGGCTGTAGATCTGTCTCGCCCACTTCCTCGCCGTCTGTCCCAATGATAGTGAGTCGAAGGGTGTCACCCATGGCGATGCGGTTGCGGTCGACCTCTGCGCTCAAGGCAGCGAAAGCGCTATGCGGAATGCACAGAATCGTTAGCAGCGCGAGTGCTGCTTTACCAGGTTGTTTCTTCATCACTCTGGTTTCCCTGTTCCTGTCGTAGTCGGCTCTCGTAACGGAATTTTTCTCGCAATAGTCCAGAGGGGTCGTCCGGCACCCGGCGTAGCCACTGCTCCATTGCCTGATTGCGTTCCCTCTCCTGATCCGTTTCGGGAATCGCACCGGGCTCACTGGGCGGCTCACTCTCCTGTGGGTCGCCAGGCGGCTGCTGTGCTTGCGACTCGCTATTTTCATCGCTGTTGGGGTCATCAGAATTGGTTTGCTCTGATTCCTCAGGACTCTGCTCTTGATCTGAAGCGCCTTCATGCTGCTGGTTTTCGTTGCTGCTATTGGAGGGGTCTTTTGGCTCGCCGTTCTGGCCAGATTCCTGCTCCTGGTCAGACTGCTCACCGTTTTCGTTTGAGTCCTCACCTTCTTTTTCGTCCTGTTGCTGATTCTGGTCCTGGTTTTCCTGTTCTTGATTCTGTTGTTGTTCTTGCTGTTCTTGCAACTTCGTTACCAACTCAAGATTTTCAGCGGCATCTTGCTGGGAGGGGTCTAGTGCAATTGACTCTTCATATGCCTGGGCCGCCTCTTCCAATTGGCCAGCCCGCGCCAGTGCATTACCTTGGTTGTACCAGCCATCGGCGTCGCTTGCTGTGCCGAAGTGTTCGGCGGCCGCTGGATAGTCTCCTGCGCGAAACGCGGCGGTACCAGCCCAGTTCGGGTTTTCAAACAGCTGTGCGGCACTGTCATTATTCCCCTCCTGCAGGGCACGTTGTCCTTGCTGGTCCGGGGTGAGCCATAAATCGTCCCATACCTGAGCCTCACTTTGAGGCGACGGAAACACCAACAGTACCGGTAACAGACACAAAATCCAGCCGCGACGGAATAGTCCCAGCGCCAGTGGCAACAAAAGCAGTACGAAGATATAGCCCTGGTCTTCCCAGGTATCTGCAGTGCGATCAAGTGCCAGTGTTTGTTCTGCACGGTCCAGCGGATTGTCCGCTAGAAGAGCGGTGAGATCAGAGTCATCTATCTGCATGCGAGTGAAATGTCCGCCGCTATTCGATGCCAGACGCTGCAGCGCTTTTGTGTTCAGCGCAGGTACTACGATGGTGCCGCGGTCGTCCTTAAGAAAGCCGCCGCGGGGCAGGGGGATGGGCGCACCGTTGGCGGTTCCTACACCCATTACTGTGAGCACCGCGCCGCTACCAGAGACAAGCTTACTAATGGTTTTTGCATGGTCAGCGGAAACGGCATCAGTCACCAGCAGGATTTTACCTTGACGCATTCCCGCAGAGTGCAGCAACTCCAGTGCCATGGCGACGGCAGAGGCTGCGTCGCTGCCAGGAACGGGCATCATATCTGGATACAGGGCGGGCAGCAGATTGGCAATGGTGGGCGTGTCATCTGTAAGCGGTGTGACAATGTGTGCGTCGCCTGCATAGGCGATCAGTCCGGTTTGGCCCTCGCGGCGTAGCTCCAGTAGATCCAACAGTTTTTGTCTTGCCCGATCCAGGCGTGAAGGGGGGAGGTCCTGCGATTTCATGGAGTAGCTAAGGTCCAGAATAAGAACCATGCCGTCCTGCTTTTGGTGTATCGGCTGTGGTATTTTATGCCAGCTCGGGCCGCTGGCCGCGAAAGCGGCTAGTATCCAGCCCAGTAGTATTAGCGGTACAAAATGGCTGCGTTTCTCACCCGCTTTTTCGCCCACTAAATGCTGCAGCAGTTCTGGCGCTATAACCGACTGCCAGCTTCCTCGCTTCTGCATCTGGCGCCATAGCCACAGGGCCAGCAATAGTGCAGGCAACAGTGCCCACAGCCATTCTGGGCGCATTAAATGCAGTTCGCTCATGCGCCAACTCCGGGCGAGCGTTGCTTTTTATGAGTAGGGCGTAACCCGCCAGGCCAGCACTGGCGCAGTGCAAGTACAAAGCTGAGAAATAATGCAACCAGCAGCGGTACGTAGCTCAGGGCTTGTCGCGGGCGATACGTGGCCACTTCCTGTTCAACGGGCTCCAACTGATCCAGCAGGTCGTAAATACCGGCTAGTTCCTGGGGATTGCGTGCACGAAAATAACGCCCGCCTGTGAGCTGCGCAATGTTCTGCAGGCTCTCTTCATCAAGCTCCGCGGAAGGGTTCACCTGACGACTACCGAAACTCGACCCAAATAATCCGGGAAGCGTGAGCGAGTCGGCGCCCATACCAATGGTGTAAATGCGGATGCCCAGATCGGCAGCCAGCTTTGCCGCCTCGTCCAGTGTGACGGTACTTGCTGTATCCTGGCCATCGGTCAGCAACACTAGCACGCGGTTTTGCGCGGGACGTTCGCGCAAACGTTTGACTGCCAGACCTATGGCGTCTCCGATGGCGGTTTCTGTACCTGCAAAGCCGATCTGCGCTTCTACGAGAAAGCGCTGAACGGTGGCCGTGTCGAAACTCAGGGGCGATTGCACATAGGCAGCACTACCAAACAGTATCAGCCCGAGACGGTCGCCGCGTCGGCGCAGGATGAACGCAGTGGCGACTTGTTTGACCGCATCAAGTCGGGGCACAAGTTGGTCGCCTTGTTGCATGTCCTTGATCCGCATGGAACCGGAAATATCTACTGCGAGCATCAAATCGCGGCCGCTATTGGGTAGTTCAATTGGCTCACCAATCCAAACAGGTCTAGCGGCAGACAACAGCAGTAGTAGCCACAACAGCCACATAGTCAGTAATGGCAGTGTGCCACTGCTGGCTGCGCTGGGCGTTGAGCTGAGTTGTTGCCATTCCTCATAAAACGGCGCGCGTAGTGCGGGTGTCTTGGTGTTGGCTGGCTGCACGAGACGGCTTACCAGGAGCGGTAGCGGCGTCAGCAAGGCTATCCAGGGCCAGATCCATTGTATCACTGGGTCACCCGGTGTTTTTTGATCCAACGCTCTGCGCAGCGTTGTAGTTGCGCCCGGTCCAGTGAGGGCGATTCAGATGCGTAGGCTGCATCAAAAAATGCTGCTTGAAACTGCTCTGCACTGGGTAATTCCTGATTGAGAAACTGTCGCCATTGTTCGCCGTGTTTTGCTGCGACGTCCTTACTGGGGTACGCCGCCAATGCGGTGCTTTTTAGCAGCGCGTTTAGCTCGGTCGCGTACTGCGTGTCGTTTTCTAGGCTGGCGTGTTGTTGTTGCAGGGTGGCAAGCTGTTTTAGCGCCTGGCGCCGATAGGCGTTGCGGCGCCAGTAGCGTCGAAGAAAATAGACGATCGCTGTGACGGTCAGTAGTGCCACTATAGCCAGTAGCCACCAGCCGGGTGCGGGCGGCCACCAGTCGATTATGGCCGGTTCACGTAGAGGCCTAAGCTGCGCGAGAGGATCCTGCGGATTCAACGGCGGGTACCGCCATAGTATTGCTGCAGCAGCGTGTAGGGTGACCGGTCTGTGCTTGCACTTAACAAGGGAATGCCCAGTCGCTGTAGATTTTTGGTCAGTACATCCTGATGCTGGATGAGTTGTTGTGCATAGCGATGGCGCAGTGCTGCGTCTGAGGTGTCCAGTTCGCTGCGCTCATGACCGTTTGTTACTGCGTAGCGTCCCGCATTTGGCAGCTGTGCCTCCAGCGGATCAGAGCAGTCGATAGCGGTTATCTCTGTATGCTTGGCCAACTCGAACAACTGCTCTGCGGCGCGTTCATCAGTGGCGCCACGAAAGTCACTGACCAGGAACACACTCGAGCCTGGCCGGGTAATACGGCGCAGATTGGTCAACATGCCCGAGAAGCTGTCCACTGCTGTGGTGTTATCCAGCGGCAGTGCCTCATTATAGCTGATGATCTGCGATAACAAACCCAACACGGTTGCGCGATTTCTGCGCGGCTTGATTTCCTGATGTTTAAGGTCGCTGAACACCAGGCCGCCGACACGGTCGCCACCTCGTAGGGCACTCCAGGCCAGCAAGCTGGCAAGTTGGGCAGCCAGTACAGCTTTAAAACAATGTTGCGAGCCAAAGAACATGCTGTTGCGCTGGTCCACAACAATGAGTACCGGGCGTTCCCGCTCTTCCCTGAACAATTTGGTATGTGCGTTGCCCGTGCGCGCAGTCACTCGCCAGTCGATGGTGCGTATATCGTCGCCGGGCTGGTAGCTGCGCACTTCTTCAAAATCGATGCCGCGACCGCGGAAATTCGTTTTGTTGGGCCCTGCGAGATGACTCAAGGCGCGATTTCTCACCCCCAGTTGTAGCTGGCGGGCAGGAAAGCGCAGCGCGATCAGGTCTTCGAGGACCGCATAGGCCCCCTGGGCGGGTAAAGCGACGTCAACCAGCGGCACAGACTTCAGCCCACAGGGACCAGGGACAGTAATTCACTGATGACCCTGTCCGGGGTGATGCCATTCGCCTCTGCCTCGAAACTCAGAATAAGTCGGTGACGCAACACATCCGGTGCCACAGCCTGGACGTCGTCTGGACTGACAAAGTCCCGGCCATGTAACCAGGCATGCGCCCTGGAACATCGGTCTAGCGCGATAGTTGCCCTGGGGCTGCCGCCATACTCGATCCAGCCGGCAAGTTGTTCGCTATAAATTGCAGGTGTGCGTGTTGCCATAATCAATTGCACCATGTATTGCTCTACCGCTTCGGCCATATGCAATTGCAGAATCTCATGCCTGGCACTGGCGATCGCTGCCTGAGTCAGCGCAGCGGGCGGTGCTGCGCTGGCTGTGCCTGCTTCTGCCCGGGTGAGGCGCAGTATTTCTGTTTCCGCTGCGGCATCGGGGTAATCTACGTTGACATGTAATAGAAAACGGTCCAGCTGCGCCTCAGGTAGCGGATAAGTACCTTCCTGTTCGATGGGGTTTTGCGTCGCCATTACCAGGAACAGTTCCGGTAACGGATAAGTCTGACTGCCAACGCTGACCTGGCGCTCGGCCATCGCTTCCAGCAATGCTGACTGGACCTTCGCTGGCGCGCGGTTGACCTCGTCCGCGAGTACCAGATTGTGGAAGACGGGGCCCTTTTGGAAGTGAAAACTGGCGTCCTGGGGGCGATAGATTTCTGTTCCGGTGACGTCCCCCGGGAGCAGGTCCGGCGTAAATTGGATGCGATGGAAGGTTCCCTCGACACCCTCGGCAAGGGTTTTTATGGCGCGGGTCTTGGCGAGTCCGGGCGCCCCCTCCACCAGCAGGTGACCGTCAGCGAGCAGGGCGATAATAAGTTGTTGAACAAGATGTGCCTGTCCGATGATCTGGCTGCTAAGCCAATTTTGTAGATCGCGAATG